>CAIXZV010000400.1 GCA_903924005.1 uncultured Chloroflexota bacterium
CACTCCAAGCACTGGGCCAACGACTGGCGCTCGTGGTATCTGACGAGCGACGATTCGTTCAAGACCTGGAGTAAGCCGTCCGAACTGCCCGGCCGCCTCAAGGAACGCACCTTCATCCGCCCGTCGATCACCACGCGAGACGGCCGCATCCTGATGCCCTTTCAGCATTACATCGGTCCTGATTCCGAAAAAGACAAGGCCCCGCTCAATCGCGCCTTCACCAATCCACGCAATGGCGTGCTGATGAGTTCAGACGGCGGCAAGACTTGGAGCGAACATGGCAACATCCGCCTCACGCCTAACGATAAATACTTCGGCTGGGCCGAACCGACCATCCACGAACGCGCGGACGGGACCATCGTGATGTTCATTCGCGCCGATAAACTCGGCGGCGTGCTTTACCAGGCCGTCTCCAAGGACGGCGGCCGCGCGACGTATCGCGGCCAGCTCAAGGTTGCCCCCGGCGCCACGGGCGTCACGGCCAGCGTGCGCTGTGACGCCCTGATGCTTGACGACCAGAGCCGCAGCGACACGTACCCCTATATCGACATCGCCGAGGACGACACGACGATGACCCACGAGGCAACCGTGGGCAAGGTGTCGGCCGAGCAGGTCTTCTACCTGATGAGCCGCGGCTTGACCGAAAACGAGGCGACCAACCTCATCGTGCAGGGCTTCCTCGAGGTGTTTACCAAGGAGCTGCCGATGGAATACGCCATCGAGTTCAACCGGCTCGTCAAGCTTGAAATGGAGGGTTCGCTCGGATGACCGCGGCCATCGAGCGTCCCGCACGCGCCCCTCGGCGGGCGCCTGGGGACCTGCCCTTCACGTTCCTCACCGAGGCGCTGGTCACCGCGATCAGCGACCGCCACGACGAGCCCGCGTGGATGCGGGAGGACCGCCTCGCGGCGTTTGCCCGCTTCGCAGCGATGCCCGTAGAGCCAAACCGCCTGTACACGCCGTATGTGGACCTGCGGGCGGCGTCGCTTGACGGGGCGCTGCCCTACGCCACCGCGCAGGACCTTGCCGCTGCACCAACCGCGGGCGCGCATGGTGCCGATGACGCCACGGCCGGGCTGCTGGTGCTTGACGGCGAGGCGGTGACGACGGCCACGATCTCTGCCGAGGCCGCTGCCGCGGGCGTGCGGCTCATGACGCTTGGCCAGCTGGCCATGACCGATCACGCGGCCTTCAAGACGCTGATCGCGGACGACACGGTCCTGCCAGCTGACGACACGTTTGCCTGGATGGCCCGCGCCGCGTGGACCCAGGGTGTCGCGCTCATGGTGCCCGCTGGCGTCCGCGTGGACCGCCCCATCGTGATCCGCTGGATCGTGGGCGCGCCGCGCACGCAGATCGCCCGCACGGTGATCGTGCTGGGCGAGGGCGCAGAGGCGTCGGTCGTAGAGGAGCTCATCGCGGGCGACGATCTCGTCCCGGGTGCCCAGGCGCTCCTCTCGATGACCACCGAGGTCCGTCTTGCGGCCAACGCCAAGCTTGCGCTGGCGAGCCTGCAGGAGACTGGCCCAGATCAGATCGTCTTCCAGCAGCGCACCGCCCGCATCGGCGAGGGCTCGGACCTGCGCTGGGCGCTCGCCCAGCTTGGCGGCCGCCTTGTGCGCTCCCGCGTGGACAACGTGCTCGCGGGCGACCGCAGCACCGTCGAGCAGACCGAGATCGTGTTCGGCGCGGACGACCAGCTCCACGACCTGACCTCGTACACACGCCACGTCGGCCGCGACACGACGGGGCACCTGCTCAGCAAGGGCGTGCTCCTGGACAAGTCACGCTCGTACCTCAAGGGCATGATCTCCATCGAGAAGACCGCCATCGGCACCGACAGCTATCTGGGCGAGTTCGGCATGAACCTGTCCAAGCTGGCGCGCGCCGTGGCCATTCCATCTCTCGAGATCGACCAGCCGGACTGCCGCCGGGCGGCCCACTCGTCGTCCGTCGGGCCAATCGACGAGTCGCAACTCTTCTATCTCGAGAGCCGCGGCATCAACCCCGACGACGCCCGCAAGTTCATCGTCCTGGGCTTCCTTGAGCCCGTCGTCGCCCGCGTCCCGCTTGAGGATGCCCGCGAGCGGCTGCGCGAGGCGCTTGAGACGAAGTGGGAGGCCGGCCTCGTGAGCGGGGGAGTGGCGAGCGCGGCGTGACCCAGCCGGACGGTCTGCGCCGCATTGACCTGCTCGCTGCCGACGAGATCGGCGAGGGCGAGATGCGCATGGTCTGGGTGGACGGCGGGGCGTCGCCCGTGCTGGTCTCGCGTCTTGGCGGTGTGCTTCATGCCACGCAGGGCACGTGCTCGCACGAGTACTTCGAGCTGGACCGCGGGTTCATCACCCGCGGGACGTTGACGTGCCCGCTGCACATGTCGCGGTTTGACCTGGGCAGCGGCGAGGCGCTTGATGCCCCGGCCGAGCTGCCGCTTGCGGTCTACCCGGTGACCGTGGAGGACGGGCGCGTCTTGATCCTGGTGCCAGACGGGCCGCTTCTGGTCAACGAGGACTAGGGAAGCCCGCGCGCCGCGTCCCGCCAAGCGCCGCGGCCTCCGGGGCGTGTCCCTCCCGGGTCACCCTGAAGGTGCTTCGGGCCAAGCCGAAGCATCGTGGCAGCGAAGTGGTTCGGCTGGGCCAAAAGTGGTTCGGCGTGCACCGAAGCAGATGCACCCTCGCTGGAAAGTGACGTCCTCCTCCCCGGGGTGACGCACCTGCGCGCGATCAGTCGATCAGCGTGCCGCCGTTGATGTCCACCACTTCGCCGGTGATGTAGCCGGCCTCGCTGGACACGAGGAATGCGACGAGCGCGGCCACTTCCTCGGCCGTGCCCATCCGCCCAACCGGGATGCGGCCCGCAACCTCGCGCGTCGCGCCGATGAGCTGCGTGTCGATGAGCGCGGGCGCCACCACGTTGGCCGTGATGCCGTAGGGCGCGTATTCCGCGGCGATGGATTTTGCGAGCGTCATCAAGCCAGCCTTGGACGCAGCGTACGCCGCCGATTTTGCGCCGCCTGACTTTCCGGCAGCTGCACCCAGGGCCACGATCCGGCCGTAGCCAAGCTTGCGCATCCCGGGGAGCGCGCGCCGGGCAACGAGAAACCCACCGGTGAGGTTGATGGCCAGCGTTCGCTCCCAGAGTTCGGCGGACGTCTCCTCAAGCGGCACCAGCGGCAGGATCCCGGCGTTGAGCACGAGGATCGTCACCGGGCCAAGCTCGCGCTCCACTTGGCTGATTGCGTCGTTGACGGCTGCCTCGTCGCTGACGTCGGCCTCGATGCCCAGCACGCCGTCAATCTCGGGGGGCGTCAGGTCCAGCGTGGCGACACGGGCGCCGTTGGCGGCAAGGGCGTTCACAATGGCAAGCCCGATACCGCGCCCGCCGCCGGTGACAACCGCCACGCGGTCCGTGAGGCCCTCGACCCTGACCATCGCCCACATCCTCCTGCGCCATGCGGCCCAGCCGCGGGATCGGCCCTTACCTTACCCCGCCGTGACCCCCGTCGGGGTTACGCCATCGGGCCTGCCGCGGTCTCGATCACCGGCTCCAGATCTGGATCGGACGCACGCTGCAGCGTCAGTGCCCCGCCCAGGACGAGTGCCGCGCCCACCGCCTGGATTGGGGTGAGAGCCTCGCCCAGCAGGACCGCAGCGAGGAACACGCCAACCACAGGCTCCAGCAGCATGAGTGCGCCCGTCCGCGTCCCGCCGATGCGGCGGATGGCCGTGAGGAACAGCAGAGAGGCAAGGGCGGCCGCCGCAATACCCGCCAGGAGCAACGGGCCCCAGGCGCTGGCATCGCGGAACGGTGCGGTGAGCCCATCCGCCTGGCCCACGAGGACGGCGAGGGTGGCCGCGCCGATCGACCCGATGCCGAGGATCGCGAGGGTTGCTGTGGCAGTGGGGACGGAGCGGTACCCGCTGCGGCTTGCCGTGATGAAGATGACTTGGCACACCGATGCCGTCAGTCCCAGCAGGATACCCAGCGGGTTGATGGCCCCGGCGTTGCCGGCGAGGCCGCCGATCAGGACGAGAACGACACCACCCGTGGACACGGCCAGCGCACCCAGTCGCACTGGCGTGGCCCGCTCCCGGCCCTGGGCGATGTCGGCAAGGGCAACGCCCGCCGGGTACGTGTAGAACAGCATCAGCGCGAGCGCAATGGGGACGAGCCCAAAGGCGCTGAACATCGCCGCATTGAGCCCAAGACCTGTGACGGCTGCCACCGCAAGGAAGCCCTTGCCGCGTGGGTCCAGTGTCCGCAACGCCGTTATCGACGGGCGGCCCTGTCCGCGCAGCAGCAACACCGTACCCAAGAAGATCCCGCCAATCGTGGACCGCCAGAACGTGAACGCCACCCCGGTGACGCCAGCGTCAGCGGCAAACCGCGACAGCGTCCCGAGCATGCCAAACAGGCTTGCCCCGACGATCGCCGCGAGGATGCCCCCGAGGGATCCCTTCACTGGTTGCGTGTCGCGCGGCTCACTGGCCCGGCTCCAGGAGGAGCGTGGCCGCGGCCGCCTTTGCCACCGCGGCGTCGGAGAACGGCAGCACGACGGTCTCGTTGCGCAGCCACTTGTCGACGAAGTCCGTGTTGTGGATGCTGAACGGCTGCTCGCTCTGGCCCGTGGTGGTCACGATCCGCGACGCGTCAAGGTTGCCCAAGTCGTAGATCGCCCGCATCGACGGCCCGTTGGTGACCGAGAAGAGCGCCTTGAGCGTGGTCACGGGCGTATACGAGGGATCGGTGGGGTCTGCATAGGCGCGAGACAGCCGGTAGTAGTTGTTGTCCACGGCACCGGCGGCGCCGTTGACCTCGACGGCGCTCGTGCTGAAGTACCACTCGAGCGGGCCGATGCCCGACGAGCCAAACGTGGCCTCCTTGAAGGCGACCTGGTGGATCCGGCCCCACGCCCAGCTGGTTGGGTCGCCAAGCTCGCGATGGAGCCACGCGCCCGCGGTGTCGAGCGCGGCCTCGGTGATGCTGCCGGCGTTGGCCCCCTGACCCTTCGCCCGATTGCCCCACCACGCCGAGGTCTGGCCCGCCGGCGTTCCGATGAGGGTCGCGGTGAGATCGTTTGCCCAGTCGCTCCCGATGTAGTCCTTTGACCAGCCGCCCAAGTCGTCGTCAAAGATCATCCGCTCAACGGTCATCTCAAACACGTTGAACGCGGCACAGCCGGTTGACGTGGTGGTGCAGCGTGCGTCCCAACTGTAGAGCTGGTCCAGAACGGCCTGCCCGTCGGCCGTGACTGGCGTGGGGTTCATCGCGTGGAGGGCGTTCACCAGCCGGACACCACGGCGCATCAGCGTGTCGCCCTGGATTGACGCGATGGTGGCTGCTGTGACCTTGCCCTTTGACTGATCCAGCAGCTCCGTGATGCGCGCGGCACGGTCGCCACGGTCGTACTCGGCGCCGAGGAAGAGGGCTCCGCCGTCGATGGCGTTGTTGGCGGTGACCAGCCGTCCGGACGGCGGGTTGTAGACGGACGGCAGCGAGTCGAAGGGGATGTAGCTCACCCACTCGTGCTTGCCGTCCCAGCCGGGGACCGGGCGGATGCCCTGATCGGCCGGATCGGTCCGCACCGGCACCTTGCCCGGAAGCTGGTAGCCGATGTTGCCCAAGACGTCGGCGTAGACGAAGTTCTGCGCTGGGGCGCCGAAGAGGCGCAGGGCGTCGCGGAACTCGGTCCAGTTTGACGCGACGTCCACGCCCATGAACGCCTCCATCACGCGGTCCGGCACGGCAAGCGCCGTCCAGCGCAGGGCGAGCAGGTTTGACGAGTTCTTCAGGCGCCCGTCCGCGTCGTTGAGGATGGGCCCGTGGGCTGTCTCCCGCACGGTGAACACCACATCGGCCTCACCGGCCACCTTGATGGTTTCGGCCCGCGTTGTGAAGGGCACAGAACCTGTGGCCGTGACGTACTTGGACGGTTCCGCCGGGTCCGCCTTCTCCATCACAAGGTCCTGGACGTCTGGGTTTGCGTTGGTGACGCCCCAGGCGATATTGGCGTTGTGGCCTGCGACGACACCCGGGGTGCCGGCAAAGGTCACGCCCGCCACGTCGTACGGGCACGCCGTGGAGATCGGCCGGCAGTGGAGGCCGTTCACAAACCAGACCGACGGCATGTTGAAGCCCAGGTGCGGGTCGTTGGCCAGCATCGGCTTGCCGCTGGCGGTATAGGCGCCGCTGACCACCCAGTTGTTGGACCCCACGCCTCCGTCGTTGGCGAGGTCGCGCTGGGGGGTGAGACCGGCGAGCGCGGTGATGCCGCCGGCCACGCGTGCGAGCTCAGCCCAGGCGTTTGACGTGGCGGTACTGGCGGCGGCCGTCGCGCCTATCGCGGCCGCGGATGTCGTTGCGGCCGTGCCGCTGTGCGTGGCGCCCGCCGCCGCACCCGTCTGGACAGCTCCGGCAATCACGGGCTGATCGGCGGGGTACGCCGGGAACAACTCGTCCGTCAGGGCCGCTGAGCCAAGCTGCTGGTCCTCAAGCATGCGGAAGATCTCGGTGTCCATGTTGCCGCCCAGACCCCAGCCCTGGAGCTTTGCAAATGCGAGCGTGTCGATGGGGGTCCAGGGCTCCGGCCGGAGGCCCGTGAGGTCTGCCGCGAGGCCGGACTTGAGCCCGGCGACAACCCACGACAGACCCAGATCGCCAGGATGGCCTGCGATGAAGGCGTTGACGCCATCCGCGTAGGCCCCCAGGATGGCCTTGCCGTTATCGCTCAGGACGGCGTAGTCGCGAGCGGCGGCGCCACGCCAGTCAAGCGTGCGAATGAACTTGTCGGTAGCAACCTGGGTGGGCCCAAAGAGCTCGGCTAGGCGGCCTGCGCCAATCCGGCGCCAGATCTCCATCTGCCACAGGCGCTCGGACGCGTGGACCCAGCCCTGGGTGAAGAACAGGTCGTGCGCTGTAGACGCGGTGATCTGCGGGATGCCGTTCTCGTCGCGGACGACGCGGGCCTCCGCTCCCAGACCCGGCACGGTTCGGCTGCCGGAGAGTTGTGGCTGACCGCCAGCCGTCAGCGCGGCCACGAGCCCGCCAACGGCCAGAACGACAACCACAGCAAGGACGACGACAAGCGCCGCAATGCCGCGCACAACACGACCCACCAGTTAGACCTCCGCTCCACCAGACCCGACCGCCCCCGCGACGGGAAGCGGCAAGTCTGCCCGACGCAGGCTGCGTGTGTGAGGCTGTTGCGATCCGGCCTCAGCGGGGGAGCGTGATCCCGAAGTTTCGGGCAGCGGCTGCGGCGGCGATGGCGGTGCCAAACACCACGTCAGCCAGGCCCGTGCCGAGGTGCTGGGCCACGATGCGGCCGATAGGCCGTGCAGCCAGATCAAGGACTTCCCCAAGCATCGGGCCTGGATCCGGGTAGTTCTCAAACTGCCCTGCGTCGCGGTTGGCCAGCCACTGGTCCCGATGGTCAACGGTGAACAGCACGGCGTCCCTTGCCACCTCCGCCGCGCACATCGTGGCGTAGTCCACCGGTACCACCAGCGCGTTTGGCGCCAGCCAGGCGTTGATCATCTGCTGGCGGTCGCTCGGCGCAGCGAACGATGCGGCGGTCACCACCACGTCGGCCCCCCCCACGGCGTCGCGCGCCGAGGCCGCAACGGTGGCTGACGCGATGCCCGGTGTTGTTCGCGCGGCTTGGGCCAACGCGGTGGCGCGGTCCGGGTCGCGGTCGTAGATGGAGAGGTCAAGCCCTGGCAGCGTGTAGCCCAGGACGGGGAGGTGACTGTGGCCCTGGACGCCTGCGCCGATGAGCGCAGCCCGGGGCTTGCCCGGGACGACCGGCGCCGCAAAGGCGCGGATGGCGACGCCGCTCACCGCCGCCGTCCGGTGCGCGGTGATGGGGCCTGCGTCAAGGATGGCCGTCACGAGCCCGGTGACCGGGTCGTTGAGCAGGAGCGTGGCGCTGATCGCCGGGAGCCCAAGGTGTGCGTTGGGCGGAAAGCCCAGCACCCACTTCATGCCAAGCCGATCCTCGGTGTGGTCCGCTGCGCCGCCAGCCAGGTATGCGGGCATCGCATGCCCAAACGACTGCTCGACGTGCGGGTGGACACCGATCTTTGCCGGCAAGTCGGCGCCGCCAGTCAGACCGCGCAGCGTGGCCTCGGCCAGCGCAAGGCGCTCAGCAACGGGGGGCATCAAGGCGGTGACGTCGGAGCCGGAGAGATATCGAAGCAGGGGCAGATCCGTCATGGGCCGGAGTGTAGGCCTCGAGCTCGTCGCTCGGAGGCGCCTCAGGGCAGGCTGCCCACCGCGGCCAGACTCGTCGCGTCCCCGCCGATCTCGTAGGCAGCCACCTCCGCAGGCACAACCGCGGTCTCGTGCGTCCTCAGCAGCTCCGTCCAGCCGTCACCGCGCAGGACAATCTCACCGTGCACAACAGTGACGATCTCGGGAGTCTGCCCGGCTGGTCGCCGCGCCGCGGCCGCCGAGTTTGGCGCCACCAACTCGAGGCGGAACTCGGGCGTGGTCAGGACGCCGCCAGCAAGCTGCCAATTCGACCCGACCAGCTGCGCCTGCTGCTCCGGCCGCACGGCCTCAAGCGCCTCTTCGCGGTGGAGCGATCGGCCGGGGACGGCGGGGCGGCCCCAGTCCGAGATGCGGTACGTGAGATCCGAGGGCTGCTCGATCTCGTAGACAAACACCCCCGCGCCAATCGCGTGGATGTTGCCGGGCGCAACGTTGAACACGTCCCCCGCCCGGGCCGCCACGGCTTCGCAGTCCGGCCGGTCCATCGTGCCCGCCGAAATCGCCACTCGAACCGCGCCGGCGGCCACCCCCAGCCTCGGCCCCACCACAAGGTTCGCGCCGGGGTCCGCGTCCAGCACCAGCCAGGCTTCGGCCTTGCCAACGGCATCCGGCCCGTGTCGGCGGCGCGCCTGGGCGTCCGACGGGTGCACTTGGAGCGAGAGCCAGTCGCCGGCGTCGATGAGCTTGACCAGCAGTGGGAAACGCGCGCCGTACATGGCCAGCCCGCGAGTGCCCGCAAGGGCGGCACCCGCTTCGGCGGAAAGGGCGTCAAGGGTCAGGACGCGCCCGTCCGTCAGCGTCACCTCGGACCCGGGCCCAGCAACCCAGTGCTCACCCGCGCCCCCGCCCAGCCGTCCACCGGCCCACGGCCGCAGACTTGGGACCAGGGTGGGCCGCAGGACGCCCGCGAACGTGTTCGTCGAGGCGCCCGTCAGGGCAGGGTGGGGATCGTCGGGCCGGCGCTGCGTCATCGCTCCGCAGCATACCGAGCCTCGAGGGAAGGTTCCCGGGAAACACGAACGCCCCAGCCGAAGCCGGGGCGTGTGAGTGTTACGGTGTGCTGGCGCCTAGCGGCGGCCGAGCATCGCCCAGAGCACGGGGTTGTCATGCGGGTTCCCGTAGTCTCGGGGCTCCTCCGCGCTCGCCACGATGCTAATGATCGAGAACAGCGCGAGGAGCATGAACACGGCGACGATCACCATTGTCCTTGCCTCATTCGCTTCACAGACGCACCTGGACCAATTGGGTCCGGCCGGAGGGTTCCGGTAGGGTCGGGCATCTGG
>CAIXZV010000401.1 GCA_903924005.1 uncultured Chloroflexota bacterium
ACGGCGTGGGGGGCGCTACCGCGGCCCAGGTACGCTGGTACGAGTTGGGCTTTGGCGCAGGACGCGCCATCTCGCTCGTCAACGCGGGCACCTACGCGCCCGATGCCAGTTACCGCTGGATGGGCTCCGCCGCGCGCGACTGGGCGGGCGACCTCGTCGTTGGCTACAACGTCTCCAGCGGATCGGTGTACCCCTCGCTTGCGGTTGCAGGACGTCTGGCGGGGGATCCCGCAAACACCCTCGGTCAGACTGAGCGGATCCTGTACGCGGGTGCGGGCTCGCAGATCCTCGCGGTCCCGCCGGCGAAATCGTCAAGCCGATGGGGCGACTACACCACGATGGCGCTTGACCCCGCAAATGACTGCACGTTCTGGTACGCCGGCCAGTACTACGCGGCATCCCATCGCTACAACTGGCTGACGCGCATCGTTTCGTTTGCCTTTCCGTCGTGCACCCCAAGCCGGCTGGTCACGCTCACCATCGGCGGCAATGCCGCAGGTTCGGTGACATCTGACGTGCCGGGGATCAACTGCGAAGCGTCCTGCAGGCAGGTCTGGGCCAACGGCACAACCGTCGTCCTCACGGCCAACCCTGCGCCCGGCTCCACCTTTGACGGGTGGTCCGGCGCCTGCTCCGGCACCTCGACGTGCTCCATGACGCTCTCGGCTGCCACGACGGTTGGCGCGCTCTTCAACGATCACACACCCCCGGAGGTGACGGCCAGCCGGCCCGCCGCGGCCACCAACGCCGCCGTCCTCACATTCGGGCTTGCGTTCAGCGAGGCGGTGCAGGGCGTCGATGCGGCCGATCTTGCCCTCTCCGGCACGGCCACCGGCTGTGTCATCGGGACCCCTGCGGGCGCAGGCGCAGCATGGATGGTGGATCTGACCGGATGCGGCGAGGGGACGGTGGCGCTCACCGTTAAGCCCGCCACGGTGCCTGACCTTGTTGGCAACCTTGGCCCAACAGGGCTGAGCGCGTCAACCGGTACATCGCCTGAGGCGCTGGTGGACCGTACCGCACCGGTTGTCACGCTGGCGCCGGTGGTGACGCTGCGCTCCCTGGCGATCCTGTCGAGCTACTCCACGTCCGCCGCGGTGCCGCTGACGATCAAGTGGGTATCGGATGACGCGGGCGGATCGGGCGTTGACCATGCGGTGCTGGAGCGCAGCATCAGCGGCGGTCCGTGGACGGTGGTGGCGCCTGTCGTCTTCACCGGGACGCAGGACGTCACCGCTGCATCGAGCGGCACGGTTGCGTATCGCGTCACGGCAGTTGACCTCGCAGGCAACAGCGGCACGCCCGTGGCGGGCGTGACGATTACGCCCAGGCTCATCCAGCAGACCAGCAGCTTGGTCAAGTACACGTCCACGTGGTACTCGCTCACGTCCGCATCGGTCTCCGGCAAGACGCTGAAGTGGAGCCGGACTCGGTATGCCACGGCGACGCTCACCACGACGGCGAAGTCTGTGGCCATCGTTGTCTACCGGGGCACGGGCCGCGGCAAGGCGTATATCTATGTCGGGACCACCAAAGTGGCGACGGTGGACCTGTACCGCTCGGCGGGCCAGGCGCGCTACGTCATCTGGTCGAAGGACTGGGGCGTCAGCGCTACGCGCGTCATCAAGGTGAAGGTTCTGGCAACGAGCGGGCGGCCTCGGGTGGATCTCGACGCCTTCGCTGTCCTGAAGTAACGCTCGCCGCGTGCCATCCA
>CAIXZV010000402.1 GCA_903924005.1 uncultured Chloroflexota bacterium
CGATCTGGCACGACGCTGCTGTCACCTACCGCCGCGTGGCTGCACGACCTGCGGGCAACCAGCCGCGCCACCGATCTGTGGCCGTGGCTGCTGGTGCTGGCGTTGCTGCTGTGGCCGCTCGATGTGGCCCTGCGGCGTGTCTCGCTTGGTCGCCGCGAGCTTGTTGACGGCAGGCGCTGGATCGTGACGCGAGTCCGCGGCCGTGGGCCAGCGCACAGGACAGCCGCCATGGACAACCTCATTGCGGCCCGTGGCAGGGCGAGATCCGCCGGTACACGCGACGCGCTTGTGCGCATGGTCGCCGACAACCGCACGGCGAACGGGCCCGAGGCGGCACCGGTTCAGCTGGCGCCGGCCGCGCCGGCCGAGCCGCACAAACCGGCCGCGCCGGCCGAGCCGCACAAACCGGCTACGGCGCCCACGCCACCCGTCGAGAACCCGGAAGCCGCTGCGGCTCCTTCTTCCGACGACACCCTTGCGCGTCTTCGGGACGCCAAACGCCGCACCCGCGGCTGAGCAGGCGCCGTCTGGCGCCCGCAATCGGGGCCGGTGCTAGCCTCTGGCTATGCCCCGCCTCCCCCGCCCGCTCGTTGCGCTGCTCTCGGTCGCTCTGCTGACGGCCGGCTGCGGATCCATCTCGCTTGCATCGCCGCCCCCCACGCCCACGGACTTCCCCGGGATCACCGGCCGCCTTTCGGTTGCCGGCATCACCGTGTCTGACTGGGTGTCTGGCGACGCCGGCTGCATCAGCGACACGCTGCGCTCAGCCGGCATCAGCTTCAAGGCGTCCGGGCTGGACCAGACAACGCCCGTGAAGATCTACCTGTACATCTTCCGGAACCGCGCAGCGTGGGACAAGCACCGCGCCGACATCGGGCCCTGCGCGCAGGCGTTTGTCACGGATGCGCAGACCTTCGCGGAGATTGAGCAGTCGCCGTACGTGCTGGCGGGGCAGGGCCCGTGGGCCGCACGGTTTGAGGCGGCGCTGCGCCAAGTGGTGGCAGCCGCCGCCGGCACCGGAGGCTGAGGCTCCGCCCGGCGGCCCGCATGGGTCCCAGCTAGCCTCTGCCAGCCATGTCCAGGCCCGCAACTCTGCCCACCTCGACTGAACTCCGACGCGCCATCCTGCTGCATCTCCGCCGCACTGGGGGCTGCTCCACCAATGCGATTGCCGTTGCGTTGGGATCAAGTCGCACCGCTGTTGCGCAGCAGCTGCGTGCGCTCGAGTCAGCCGGTCTTGTCGCCAAATCAGCGCAGCATCACGGCGTTGGCCGCCCGCGCAACCTCTATGACGTGACACCCGAGGCGCAGGGCCTCTTCCCGTCAAACTACGAGGGGCTCGCAGGCGGCCTGCTCTCAGCCATCCTTGAAGTGGGTGGCGAGCAGTTGGTGGAGGACGTCTTTGCCGCACGGCGACGTCAGGCCGAAACAACCCTTCGCCGCCGTCTTGACGAGTCGCTGCCGTCTGATGCCACCACGATTGAGCGTGTGGCTGCGCTTGCGCGCCTGCAGGACGAGCAGGGCTACCTCGCCGAAGCCGTCGTGGACGACAACGGTGTCCGCCTAGTGCAGCACAACTGCGCCGTCCACGAAGTCGCTCGCGGCATGCCCGTGGCGTGTGCCGCGGAGCTGGAGCTCTTCCGCGGCCTGCTGGGACCCCGCCTTGTGCGCGAGCAGCACATCGGCAGCGGCGACCGCTGTTGCGCCTATCGGCTGGATCACGCCGCCGAGGCGTAGTCATCCGGCGCACCCTCGTGGGACGCGGGCACCCCACCTGTAGGACGGTCACGTACCGCGCACGAGGGGCGTCATTGGTTGGGTCATGGGAAGGGACCCCACCTCAACCACACCAGACCGCACCAGCCGGTGCACCCCGACACCACTTTCGGTCGCAGGCTCCTAGCGGGGCGCTGACCACCGGGCCGTCGTTGGGAGGCGCATCTTCGTCCATCCTTCAGGCATGGAAGCCCCCGCCACGCGCACCACCGCAGCAACCCTCCTCCTGCTTGCCGTCGCCGGTGCGGCAACCCTGGCCATCGTCAGCAGCCCTGGAACAATCGCGCAGCCAGATCCTGCCTACCTTGCCGCGGCTGAGGGCGCCGTTCTCGCCGACGAGGCGACGCCGCAGCCCACGATCGCCCCAGAGCCAACCGCTGTGTTCCGGCCGTCAGCGACGGACCACAGCGTGCGCGACGGCACGGCCGCGGTGTCCGGATCTCGAATGTCTGCAGACGGCGTGGTCCTGGTGATCACGGTCCCGGCCCCCGCTGCAGCGGCGACGCCGGTTAAGCACGCAAAGGCGACGACCAAGCCGACGACGAAGACGACGACCGCCAAGACGACCCACGCAGCCCCTGCCAAGACCGCGGCGCCGGTCCACTACCAGGGTGTCAACCACGTCTGGATCCCCGCCCTCGGGATCAACAAGTCAGTGGCCTCGTTTCCCTGCAGCCGCGTGGCGCCGCCGGACAACCTGATGTACCGCTGGGGCTGCGCCGGCACAAACAACGTGTACCTGCTTGGCCACGCATACGCGCCCATGAAGCCGCTCTACAACGCCTACAACCGCGGCACCCTCAAGGTGGGGATGCGGGCGATCTACGCTGACGGCGCAGGTGTGATCCACACCTACGCGATCATCTGGTGGAAGATCACGCTCCCACGACGGAAGCGTCCTGGGCGTGGGCACCGCAGAGCGTGCCGTCAATGACGCTCCAGACCTGTGTCGGCGCCCACAGCGAGTATCGGCTGATGGTGCGGCTAGAGGAGCTGGCCAACTAGCCCGGCGGGCAGTTCAGCCCTCCTCGCGCTCCACAACCTCGCGGCGCGCGGGCTGGCGCAGGGGGCTCGGCACGTCTGAGACATTTGGCACAAAGGATGCGGCCAGCGACGTGGCGGCGATCTGCTGCTGCTCCTCAAGCGAGAGGATGCCAAGCCTGCTGAGCGTGGCCAATTCGTCGCGAATGTACGTCTTGAGCATCTCGGGGCCGTCTGTGCCAATGGTGTAGCGCACGCCGTTGCGGCGGAACTGGTCAAAGATCCAGCGGAACTCGTCCCAACCGGACACGACGGCCGTGTTGAGGTTGGACGTGGGGCAGATCTCCAGCACGATCCCCCGCTCGCGCAACATCGCCATGGCGCGCGGGTCGTATGCGGCCTTGACGCCGTGGCCGATGCGGTCAGGCTCCAGGATCTCGATGACGCGGGCAATCTCCTCGATGGGACCGGATTCGCCCGTGTGGACCGTGATGCCGAGGCCATGCTGCCGGGCCCTGCGGAAGATGCGCCGGTAGTCCGCCACACTAAATGTGGACGATTCGGGGCCCGCGATGTCAATGCCCACCACGCCTCGGTCATGCCAGGCGATGGCCTTCTCAACCAGGATCTCGTTGAGCTCGTACGGGAATGCGCGGTCAAGGCAGAAGAGCAGACCGGGCTTGACCGGGTACTCGAGCGTGGCGCGGTCCATACCGCGCACCGCCGCCGCAATGATGTGGTCGAGGTCCTGCTCGCCGCCGCGGTTGCGCTTCATAGGGTTGAAGCGGAGCTCCATCGTGGTGATGTTGTTCTTGCGGTACGCGCCGCCCACCACCTCGTAGACAGCGCGTTCCACTGCGATTGGGCTCGACTGGATCAGCTCGGTCCAGTGGAAGAGCTGCAGGTACCCGTCAAAGCTCTTGGGGCGCCTGCCGTTGACCGTGATGAGGTCTCGGAAGTCCCAGTAGTCGCGCGTTGGGAGCTTGATCCCTTGGGCGTGCGCGATAGACCACATGATGGACGGGGCGACGGCTGAGCCAAGGTGACAGTGGAGATCAGCGAGCGGAACCTTGCGGCTGAGGGTGGCGGCCATTGCCGAAGGATAGCCGAGCAGACCAGCGATGGCTCCGGCCATGCCTGTCAGCTGGTGGCGACGGGCTCCGCCTGGCTGGCGGACGGGCCGGCCAGGCGCTGCACAGACGCGACGAGCTCCTGGGCCGTGAACGGCTTTGGCAGGAGTTCAGCCCAAGACGGCGGTTCCCGATCCGTGTACCCGGTGATCAGCAGGACTGGCAGCCCAGTCCACTGCCCCCGCAGGGTTTCGGCGAGCGAAATCCCTTCGGTCCGCCCTGGCAGCACGATGTCGGTCACGAGAATATCGGGGCGCTCAAGCGCGGCTTTGGCAAGCGCCGACGGCACTGACGCTGCGGTGACCACTCTGAAGCCCGCACGCTCCAGGATCCGAGCGCCAGACATGCGCACGGCATCCTCGTCTTCCACAAGCAGCACCAGCGACCCAACGTTGCGGCCGACATCGTCCCGCGCGGGCTCGGTTGCGCGTTCGGGCACAAGGTCCGCCGCGGCCAGCTCAATCCGGAACGTGGTGCCTCTGCCCACCACGCTGGACACGGAGATGGTCCCGCCCGCCGCCACGACGATCCCCTGCACCGTGGACAGGCCGAGCCCCGTCCCGTGGCCACGCTCCTTCGTGGAGAAGAACGGCAGGAAGATCTTGTCGAGCACATCGGGCGGGATGCCGGTCCCCTGGTCGGTCACCTCCAGCCAGGCGCGCTTGGACTCGGTGTCTTGCGCCAGGCCAGCTGAGATCCGAAGGTGGCCGCCATGGGGCATGGCGTCGCGCGCGTTGACCACAAGGTTCACAAGCACCTGGTCAAGCTGGCCCGGGTCAATCACCACGGTCGCGGCCGGGTCAAGCTGCGCCGTGATCTTGATCCGCTCCCCGATGAGCCGCTGCAGCAGCGGCGTGAGCTCGCCAACCGCTGTTGCCACCCGAACGGCCCTCGGGCGGACGATCGCGCGACGGCCAAAAGTGAGCAGTTGCGACGTCAGCGACTTGGCCCGATCAACAGCTCCCTGGATCTCGGCCAGATCCGCGTCGGGCGACATGCCGTCAGCGGCGGCAAGGCGTGCGAGGTCCGTGAAGCCGGCGATCGCCGTGAGCAGGTTGTTGAAGTCGTGCGCAACGCCGCCGGCGAGGAGGCCGATGGATTCGAGCCGCTGGGCTTGACGGAGCTGGACCTCGAGGGCGCGCTCTTCGGTGATGTCTCGGACCACGCCGATCTCGCGGACGGGAGCGCCGTCCGCGCCCGGGACCGTCCGCCATGTCGCCACCATCGAGCGCTCATGGCCGTCCGCCGTCACAAGCCGGAACTCGACAGGCTTCTCCTCGCCCACGCGGGACGCGAAGGCCGAAGCCACGGCGGGACGATCCTCGAGGTGCACGAGGTTCAGCAGCGAGTCCCGCGCCACCGGGCTTCCCGCCGGCGAGCCCGTCAGCCGATAGAGCTCGCCAGACCACGTGGTGTCACCCGTGGTGGCGTCCACTTCCCACGACCCCACGCCGCCGATCCGTGCCGCGTCCGCCAGCAGCGCCTCGCTGCGCCTGACACGCTCCTGCTCCTCAAACAGCTCGCGCAGGTCATGGGCGAGGCGGCTCAGGCCAACGAGGTTGCCATCCTCGTCCAGGATCTGCGTCACCACCAGATCAACCGGCACAGCATCGCCGCTCGCGTCGATCCGGCTCAGGTGGCCAAGCCGCACCACGCCCTGGGACCGCACAAGCTCCGCAAGCTCCTCATCCGGAACGGAGAGGTGCCCAATGAGCTGCTCGATAGGCTTGCCCAGCGCGGTCCCGCGGTCATATCCGTAGAGGCGCTCAGCGGCGGCGTTCCAGCTGGTCACGACACCCTCGAGATCCGTGGTCACCACTGCGTCAGCGCTGGACTCCACCGCGGCGGCAAGCCTCGCGATCTGGCGGCGCACAGCAACCTCGTCGGTGATGTCGCGGATCACGGAGTGCAGCAGCTCGCGCCCGTCAATCGACAGAGGCCCGGTCTGCACCTCCACGTTGCGCACGTCACCCGACGCAAGCCGATGCCGTGCCGTGAGGTGCATCTTGCCCGCGTGCTGCCCCAAAAGGGCGTGCCTGATGGACCCTGGCTCCGTCAGCGACAGCTGCGGGATCGTCATGGCGCGAAACTCCTCACGCGAGTAGCCGTAGTACGCGATCGCCGCCTCGTTGACATCCACAATCTCAGCGGTCGCGGGGTCAACAAGCAGCTGCATGACGGGGCTGCGCTCAAAGAGCGTGGCGTATCGATGCTCGCTCTCGTAGAGGGCGACGGTCTTGGCCGCAATCTCCGTGACCGCCTCTCGGCGGTTGCTCACGGCCACGGCAATGGACATGCCCGCGATCCCAAGCGTGATCAGGGTGGACTGGACGCCGAGCGGTCCGCCCACGCCTTGCGCGTCGGGCAGCCGCGACATCGCGGCGAATGCCGTAGCCCCCATCACCGCAACCACAGCGGCGGTGGCGCGGCGATCCAGGCGCACCGCAGCCAGGACCACGGGGATCGCCCACAGGAACCGGGGGTCTTCCCGGTGGAGCGGATCAACACTGGAGAAGATGGTGGTGCCAACCACAATGACGGCCTCAGCTGCCATGAGCAGCACGGGCTCGATCGTGGCCCACAGGCTGGTCCGAATGCCTGCCGTGGCCGCCACCGAGACAAGAAGGCTCATCACCAGCGGCAGGAGGGTCGCCAAGCCGGTCACATCGCCCGCCCACCAGCCAAGCCACATGGCAGCCGGATCGCTGACGAGGCCAAACATGGCCAGAAGCGACACGCCGAGCGTCGCCGAGCCGGCGCACGCCACGCCGACGGCCGCCGCAAGGCGCAGCCCGGCCCCCGCGTCCGTGAGGCCAAACCTGAAACGGCCGATGGCCCAGGCCACGGCAAGCGTCTCAAGCGCGGTGGGCAGCGCAACCCCCAGGATCGCCGCCGGGGACTGGCCATAGGCGAGGACCGCCGCAACCGCCTCGATCGCCGCGATCAGGGGCCACCACCGCAACCCGCCCGTCGCAAGCAGGCCAACGCCCACCGCGACGGATGCCCACCAGATCGGCGGCCCGTCGCCGGAATGGAGCGCCACCATAAAGGCGATAGACGCGACGTACGCCACCACCCAAAGGAGCACGCGCTTGAGGCTGCGATCGCCCACTGGCACTCCTGCCGGCATGGACACGGGCCCGGCCATACGCTGGTCCTCGGAGACTAGTTTGGCACGCTGTCTCCGCGAACGAACACCACATGCACCATCAGGTGCAGGCAGTCTGGCCCATTTGCGCGATATCAGGCGCCCGGGATCACCCGACCGTCGGCGGCGATGGTGGCCTGGCGACGCGCCGCGCGGGCCTCAGCGTCGGGCACCTGGTCCCGGGCGTGGTAGCTCGACCGCACAAGCGGAGCCGACTCGACGTGGCGGAAGCCCATCGCGAGGGCCTGGCCCTTCATCTCGGCAAACTCGTCAGGGTGGTAGTACCGCTCCACGGCCAGGTGCTGGAGCGACGGCCGCAGGTACTGGCCGATGGTGAGGATGTCGCAATCCACAGCCCGGAGGGCCTCAAAGCACTCGGTCAGCTCATCTCGCGTCTCGCCGAGGCCCACCATGAGGCTGGACTTGGTGTTGACGGCGTGGCCGTACTCCACGGCGTAGACCTTTGCGCGCTCCAGAACGCCGAGCGTTCGGTCCCAGCGCGCCCGTTTGCGCACGGGCTGCTGCAGACGCCGCACCGTCTCGAGGTTGTGGTTGAGGATGTCCGGCCCCGCGTCCATCACCAGGCGGAGCGGTGCCTCCTCGCCGTTGAAATCCGGGATTAGGACCTCAACGCCCATGCCCGGGCTGGTGCGCCGGATCTCCCGGATGGTGTCGGCAAACACGGAAGCGCCACCGTCGGGCAGGTCGTCGCGGGCGACGCTGGTGACCACCACGTGGTCCAGGTTCATGTAGGCAACCGCCTCGGCGACGCGACGGGGCTCATCCGGGTCAAACCACGTGGGCCGACCGGTCTTGATGTTGCAGAAGCCGCAGGCGCGGGTGCAGACATCACCGAGGATCATGACCGTGGCGGTCTTCTGCTCCCAGCACTCGCCAAGATTGGGGCAGATGGCCTCGGCACACACGGTGTTGAGATTGAGTCCG
>CAIXZV010000403.1 GCA_903924005.1 uncultured Chloroflexota bacterium
AGGCGAGCACGAGGCCGTCTCAGCCGGGCTGGAGCGTCTTGTGGCGGCCTCCATCGACGAGATCGACATGGAGCAGCAGACCGGCGAGCACCCGCGCATTGGCGCGGTGGACGTGGTGCCGTTTGTGCCGCTGGGCGACACCACCATTGCCGATTGCGTGGCCATGGCGCGGGCATTTGGCGAACGCGTTGCCACACGCTTCAACCTGCCGGTCTACCTCTACGCCGAAGCCGCCTCGCGTCCTGACCGCGTCAAGCTGGCCGATGTGCGCCGCGGCCAGTACGAGGGGCTCCGGACGGAGATCGCAACGCCGGACCGCAAGCCTGACTTTGGCCCGGCCGCTACGCACCCGCGGGCTGGCGCAGTCGCTGTGGGCGCAAGGCCCTTCCTGATCGCCTGGAACATCAACCTTGACACGGACGACGTGGAGTTGGCCAAGCGCATCGCGCGCCGCGTCCGCGAGTCCGGCGGCGGGCTGCCCAAACTCCAGGGCAACGGCTTCCGCGTTGAGGAGCCGGAGCGCGGCCACCCCGTGCGCGCCCAGGTGTCGATGAACCTGCTGGACTTCCGCGTCACGCCAATCTGGCGCGCCTGGGAGGCCGTTGTGGAGGCCGCTGCCGATGAGGGCGTGGAGGCGGCGGAGTCCGAGCTGATTGGCCTTGCGCCGCTGGCGGCGTTCCTCGATGTTGCGGACCACGCAGGCGTTGCTGTCGGCGCCCCGGTGGAGGAGCGTCTCGCCGCCGCCGCCTCGGCCATCAAGCTGCGGGACTTCTCACCGCTCATGGCGCTGGAACTGCGGCTGGATGCCGCGCGCGCAGGATGACGAGATGAGCTTGCGGCTGATCGAGGGCGGGCGTGGCCACGCCGATGCGCCTGGCCTCCTGATCCACGGCGCCTCCCAGGTTGTCACCATGGCCGGCGGTCTCCGCCGCGGTGCCGCCCAGGGCGAACTGGCGATGCTGGACTCGGCCGACGTCGGCGGTCCCGGCGCCCCCGATGCCCCGGTGGTGGCGTGCTGGGAGGGCAAGATCCTTGGCGTTGGACCACGCGACGTGGTGGAGGCCGGGCTTGAGGCGAGCGGGCATTCGCTCTCGCGCTTCGTCCGGCTTGACGCCGATGGCGGCGTGGTCACCCCCGGCCTCGTTGACCCGCACACGCACCTGCTGTTTGCCGGGAGCCGCGAGCGGGAGCTGGTGCTGCGCCAGCAGGGCGCGGGCTACATGGACATCCTCGCGGCTGGCGGCGGGATCCTCTCCACCGTGGCCGCGACGCGCAAGGCAGATGCAGAGACGCTGGCCGGGCACGGCCGACGCTGGCTGGACGAGATGCTTCGCCACGGCGTCACCACCATCGAGGCGAAGTCCGGTTACGGGCTGGACCTGGCCACGGAGCTCCGGCTGCTCGACGTGGCCCACGAGCTTGGCCGCGAAGGCCCCATCGATGTGGTGCCCACATTCCTTGGCGCCCACGCCGTGCCCCCGGAGTTCCGCTCCCGTCCCGACGGGACGGAGGCGTATGTGCGCTCCGTCATCGAGGACCAGCTGCCCGGCGTCGCCGCCCAGGGTCGCGCCCGCTCGTGCGACGTGTTCTGCGAGGAGGGCGTGTTCACGGCGGACCAGAGCCGCCGGATCCTGCGCGCCGCCGCTGCCTACGGGTTGGCGATCCGCCTCCACGCCGATGAGTTGGCGCCCTCCGGCGGCGCCGAGCTTGCAGCCGAGCTGGGCGCGCTGTCCGCGGACCACCTGCACGTCCCGTCCGACGAGGGGCTGGCCGCGATGGCAGCCTCCGCCTCCGGCCCAACGCCCACGGTTGCCACGCTGCTGCCGGCCACAACATGGTTCCTCATGACCAACGAGGCGGCGCCTGCGCGCCGGTTCATCAACGCTGGCGTTCCCGTGGCGCTGGGAACGGACTTCAACCCGGGCACCTCGCCCACGCCAAACCTTCCGCTGGTGATGACCATCGCGTGCCTGGAGATGAAGCTCTCACCAGCTGAGGCATTGGCCGCCGTGACAATCAACGCGGCGTTCGCCGCCGGCGTTGGCGCGGAGGCGGGCTCGCTTGAGCCGGGCAAGCTTGCCGATGTGGTGATCTGGCGGGCCACCGGTGTGGGCCAGCTTCCCTACTGGGTGGGCGCGGATCTTGTGGACGTGGTGGTCAAGCGCGGCCGCGTGGTCCACCGCCGCTCCGCGTAGCGAGGGTCTCAGCCCGCGAGGGCCAGCACCAGCAGCACCTGCGCGGCGTGGTACGTGGTGATCACGGCCAGCCTGCGCATCACAGCCTGGCGCTGCGTTTTTGCAGCCGGCGCTGCAAAACGGTCCCAGCCCAGCGTTGCGTCTGACGTCACAAACAGCCAGGCGCCGATGGCCGCCAGCGGGAGCTCCGCGCGCGTTGCGCTGATCGCCATGCCGCAGATGGCCGCAAGGTAGACCGCCACTGGCAGCCCAAACCCGGTCTTCGCAGCGCCCCGGATGATGACCCTGCCAACGGCCGCGATGAGCAGCACGGCAAGCACCACGCCCAGCACCAGACCCACCGTCCCGCCCGGCAGCTGCGCAAACGCCACGAGGTAGGCGAGTTGTGCCAGGAGAAATGCCACCAGCCCGCCGGTGAAGCGCCCGCCGGGCAGCAGCAGCACGTCGCCAGCCAGCGAGCCAAGGAGCGCGGCCAGGAGCCACGGCAGTGTCTCGGGGGCTGCTTGGGCAGACGCCAGCGCTGCCGCGATCAGCAGGATCAGGACGGCGGGCTTCGCGAAGCGCTCAAGCGCAACCCGCCCCGCAGCCACCGCGTACCAGTCCACGGCGGCGGCCACCACAGCCAGCGCCACAAGCGCCCAGGCAAGCGGCGTCATCGTCAGACCTTGCCGCGCGACTCCAAGACCACCGTTGTGGTGTCCGCCGGAAGGCTTGCCAAGGTGACCACCAGCTTTTGCTGGGAGACGGGCTCTGCGCCCATCTCGTGGAAGAACTTCTTCAACGCCTCGTCACAGTCCGTCTCAACCTCGCACATCGGCATCACCACGACGATGCGCGGGTCCAGTTGCGCGACCAGCGCGGCAGCCGTAGTGGCCGAGAGGGCACCGCCCACCGGCACACATGCAATGTCCACGTGGCCAATGTCCGTGAGCTTCTCCTGCGTCAGCTCATGCCCGATGTCGCCCAAATGGATGGTGTGCAGCCCGTCCAGCTCTGTGACAAACGCGGTCTGCTTGCCGCGCTCCGCCCCGCGCTTCTCATCGCGGTAGGTGCGCACACCAGCGACCAGCGCGTCATGGACCTCGTATTCGCCCGGCCCATCCAGGATAAACGCTGCCTCAAGGCTGGTGGGGATTGCGGTCAGCCCGTCACGCGAGACCTTGCCGGGCTTCTTGGCCAGCGGCGCGTCATCTGGATGACTGAACGTGACAACGTCGCCCGTGATGCCGCGGCCGGTGGGGCCGACGATGGCCGGATAGGGATCGTTGACGACGACGGCGTCCCGGCCCTTGAGCCGGATGCAGGTCTTGCCGTACCAGGTGAGCTCCATGCCGGTGATTCTCGCACACGCGGCTTCTCTGAG
>CAIXZV010000404.1 GCA_903924005.1 uncultured Chloroflexota bacterium
ACACCAAGTCCTACGGAGCGGCGCTGCCGCGTCTGCGCCGCCAGGACTTCGGGGTCATCGAGACGGGCGAGGGCGTGTCGCCCGCGTGGCCCATCACCTACGAGGATCTTGAGCCGTACTACGGGCAGGCGGAGCGCATGTTCGCGGTGCATGGCTCGGCGGACCTCGACCCAACCGAGCCACCCCGCTCCACGCCCTATCCGTTCCCGCCCGTGGCCCACGAGCCGGTGATCGCTGAGCTTGCCGACAAGCTGGCGGGACAGGGGCTGCACCCGTATCCGATGCAGCTTGGGATCGACATCCGCGAGGGCGGCGCGTGCGTTCGGTGCGCCACGTGTGACGGCTTCCCGTGCCAGCTGCTGGCCAAGAGCGACGCCGAGACGTGCGCGGTCACCCCGGCACTGGAGTCGGACGACGTCAGCCTCATGACGAACGCCCGGGCCCTGCTCCTGCGGACTGACCCAACCGGGCGCAGGATCACCGGCATCGAGATTGACCACAACGGCGAGCGCCGCGTCGTGGTGGCCA
This sequence comes from uncultured Chloroflexota bacterium, assembly GCA_903924005.1. Taxonomy (GTDB): domain Bacteria; phylum Chloroflexota; class Limnocylindria; order Limnocylindrales; family CSP1-4; genus CAIXZV01. The sequence goes on from CAIXZV010000404.1 coordinate 529, forward strand.
AGACCTACGTGCTTGCGACCAGCGCGATCAACTCGGCCGCGATGCTGCTCCGCTCGGCAACCGATCGCCACCCTCGCGGCCTCGCCAATTCGTCAGGCCTCGTTGGGCGAGGGCTCATGAAGCACCAGAACACCGCGCTCATGGCCGTCGGCCCCAAGCGCAATCCTGTCGTCTTCCAGAAGACGCTCGCCATGAACGACTGGTATCTGGGCGACGGCAAGTCCAGCCTGCCGCTGGGCAACGCCCAGATGCTAGGCAAGCTGCAGCCCGGCATGCTGGCCATGTCCGTGCCGTTCGTTCCGCAGCGGGCGCTGGCCGAGGTTGCGGGTCGCAGCATCGATTGGCTCGCCATGTCCGAGGACCTGCCGGATCCCGACAACCGCGTCACCCTGGACGCGTCCGGGAGGATCGTGATGCGCTGGCAGCCCAACAACACGATTGGGCACAAGAAGCTGGTCAAGGCCCTCTCGTCGGCGATGCGGAGGGCGGGCTACCCGCTGATCCAGTCGCGCGCCTTCGACTACGGGATGATCGCCCATCAGTGCGGCACGCTCCGGTTTGGCGATGACCCGGCCACCTCGGTCCTGGACCCGCTCTGCAGGACGCACGACGTTGACAACCTCTACGTGATGGACGCGTCGTTCATGCCGTCGTCCGGCGCCCAGAACCCGGCGCTGACCATCGCTGCACAGGCGCTTCGCGTGGCAGAGAAGGCCAACTTCAACTGACCGTTCTGATCCGTCCATCGTTCTTCATTGCGTCACCCCGCACCGTGTCCCCGGAGGCCATCGGATGAGCCAGCGCTATACCCATATCGTCGTTGGAGCCGGCGCCGCCGGCTGCGTGGTGGCCTCGCGTCTGAGCGAGGAGGCCGCCAACCGCGTCCTCCTGCTTGAGGCGGGCGGGCCCGACAACAACCCGCTCATCCACATGCCCGCGGGCTTCACCAAGCTCACCAGCCCGGATGTCAACTGGGGCTTCTCCACAGTTGAGCAGCCCCAGCTCAACAACCGGCGGATGCACTACCCGCAGGGCCGCACCCTTGGCGGCAGCACATCGATCAACGCCATGATCTACATCCGCGGCCATCGCCTGGACTACGACGAGTGGCGCGATCTGGGCAACGAGGGCTGGGGCTATGACGGCGTCCTGCCGTACTTCCGTAAGTCTGAGAACAACGAGCGGCTGGCCAACGAGTTCCACGGCACCGGCGGTCCGCTCAACGTCACGGAGCAGGTCTCGCACAACCCCATCTCCAAGGGGTTTGTGCGCTCCGTGCAGACCCTTGGGGTCCCGTTCACCCATGACTTCAACGGGGCGGAGCAGGACGGCGTGGGGTACTACGACGTCACGCAGCGCAACGTGCGGCGCGAGAGCTCGGCCACGGCATTCCTTCGCCCAGCCAAGGGCCGGCCAAACCTGACCATCGAGACGCACGCCACCACAACGCGGGTGCTGGTGGAGGGCGGCCGGGCCGTGGGCGTCCAGTATCTGCACAACGGCAAGCCCGAAGAGGCCCGGGTTGAGCCAGGCGGCGAGGTTGTGCTCTCAGGTGGCGCGGTCAACTCGCCGCGGCTGCTGCTCCTGTCGGGCATCGGCCCGGCCGATGAGTTGCGCGCGCTGGGCATCGATGTGGCGCACGATCTGCCGGGGGTTGGCAAGAACTTCCAGGACCACATGGACGTGTACCTCACGGCGGAGACGGCCCCTGTGAGCTACAACGGCGAGGACCGCTGGGACAAGGCGGCCCGCCACGGGATCCAGTACCTGCTCTACAAGACGGGACCCGTGACTGCGTGCGTGGCGGAGGCCGGCGCCTTCCTGCGCTCAAGCAGCGACGTTCGCTCGCCCGACATCCAGATCCACTGCCTCCCGGCCTACGTGGTTGATCACGGACGGATGAAGATCAAGGGCCACGGCGTCACCATCAATTCGTGCAACCTGCGGCCCCGGAGCATTGGATCGGTCACCCTGCGCTCGGCGGACCCGGCGGCGGAGCCCGCCATCGACCCGGCGTTCCTCCAGGACCCGTATGACTGGAAGATCTCCATGGAGGGGTTTGAGCGCGGTCGCGAGATCCTCAACGCCCCGGCCTTCAAGGACCTGATCCGCAGCGAGCGCCTGCCCGGCAAGGACGTCAAGACCGAGCAGGGTGTCCGCGAGTACATCAAGCAGTGGTCAAAGACGGACTACCACCCGGTTGGCTCGTGCAAGATGGGCAGCGACCCGATGGCCGTGGTGGACACCCAGCTCCGCGTGCACGGCATGGGCGGGCTGCGCGTCATCGACGCCTCCATCATGCCCACGCTCATCTCCGGGAACACCCAGGCGCCGTCCATCATGGTTGGCGAGAAGGGGGCGGCAATCATGCGTGCAGGCAAGGTTGTCTGACCGTCAAGGCAACCACGCACCAACCAGGAGGAACTTGATGCCCGCACTTCGTTGGGGACTCATCGGCGCCAGTGATGTCGCCGCCACGCGCATGATCCCGGCGATGCGCCGAACGGGCCACGTGGTGGCGGCCGTGGGCGACCCCACACCCGAGTGGGCGGCAACCTACGCCCAGACGCACGGCATCCCTGCCTCTGGCTCGGTTGCGGACCTCGTGGCGCGTGACGATGTGGACGCGGTCTACATCAGCACGAAGAACGAGTTCCACCGCGAGCACACGCTCCTGGCGGCCGCCGCCGGCAAGCACGTCCTCTGCGAGAAGCCGCTTGCGCTCTCCGTTGAGGACGGGCGGCAGATGATCGATGCCTGCGCGGCGGCGGGCGTGATCCTGGGCACCAACCACCACCTCCCCGGCTGCGACACGCACCGGACCATCCGGGAGATGGTCCACGCCGGAGCCATTGGGCGGCTGCTGTCAATCCGGGTCTTCCACGCCGTGATGCTGCCGCCGAGGCTGCAGGGCTGGCGGCTTGCGAGCAAGGCGGGGGGCGGGGTGGCGCTGGACGTCACCTGCCACGACGCTGCGGTGATCAACCCGCTCGTGGGCCAGATGCCGCTGGACGTTGTGGCCCTCGCCACCAAGCAGGGGTCCTGGGAGGCCGCCGCTGAGGACGCGCTGATGTCCACGATGCGCTACGCGAACGGCGTGCTGGTGCAGACGCACGACGCGTTCACCGTTGCCTATGCGCCCACCGGGATCCACGTGATCGGGGAGGACGGCGCCATCCTCGCAACCAACGTGATGACCCAGGAGCCCATCGGCACCGTGGTGCTGCGCGACGCCTCCGGCGAGCGCGAGATCGACATCCCCAATCGGCGCGACCTCTACGAGATCAACCTGTCTGGGTTTGCCGCGGCCGTCCGCGGGGAGGCGCCCGGGCCCGTCGTGAGCGGCTATGACGGGCTGCGGGCCGCGGTGGTGGCACTGGCCGTCAGGGAGGCCGCCGAAACCGGCAACCGCATCGTTCTCTAGCGCCGTCAGCGACCGAATCCGGTCTGGGGTGCATGGTACGGTGACGCACCTGAGCCCCTCCCGGAGTACGGTCGAGCCGATGGATCGAGAGGCGATCTGCCGCTACCTTGCGGCCACAAACATCGAGCATGCAACGCTGCAGTTCTGCGAGCGGTTTGACGAGAAGAGCCGCATCTGGAACTTCAGCAAGCACTCGCACCCGTTCTTCGAGCTGATCTTCTTCCTGGAGGGCAGGGCGAACATCGACGCGGGCGACGAGTCAGTTGACGTGCTGGGTTTTGACGTGTTGGTCTACCCGCCCGGTCTTGAGCACGCCGAGCATCTTGACCTGCGCCACCGCCAGGAGATCATCTGCCTCTGGGCGGACACCGGGCCCACGGGATCGTTTGATCACGCGATCAAGCTGATGGACGAGCACGGCACCATGCGATCCCTGTTTGAGATGGTGTACGACGAGTTCACGGCCAACCGCCCGTTCTCGCCTGACCTGATCTCCTGCTACCTGCAGGCGATCTTCCTCCAGGTAAGACAGCACTTCTCTGAACCGTCCCGCGACGCCAGCACCCTTGTGGAACGGTGCCTCGGGTACATCCATGAGCACTACGCACGCGACTTTGACATTGACGAGCTCGCGGGCCAGGTTGCCGTCAGCCCGAGCTATCTGTTCCGGCTCTTCAAGAAGAAGATGCAGGTCACGCCGATGCACTATCGAAACATCGTCCGGATCGACAAGGCAAAGCTCCTCCTCGCCGATCAGGCGCTCACCGTGGACGACGTGGCCCAGCGCGTTGGATACGAGGACTCCAAGTACTTCTCGCGCGTGTTCCGCGATCTTGCGGGCCTGTCGCCCAGCGCCTACCGCAAGGAGCGGCGCTAGGAGCGGCGCTAGGCCCCACTGCGTGGCGCGTATCGCTGCCGCCCGTCAGTTATCTCCACCATCGCGCAATCCAGATGGGTTCCGGCGCAGCCGGGCGATGAGTACGCTGTGGTCACTCTAGGAGCAATGCAGATGACCTTGGTTGTACGGCCCTTCAGCGAGCAGGTTGCCGCGTCGGCGCAAACCCAGCCCACGCCGCGTATCAGCGCGCTCAAGGAGCGGATGCTCGACGAGCCGCGGTACCTGTCGATTGAGCAGGCGCTGATCATCACGGACGTCTATCAGGCGCACGAGGGCGAGAGCGCCGCGGTCAAGCGGGCACTGTCGCTGGCTGAGGCCATGCGCCGGATCGAGATCCACGTGGATCCGGACGAGCTGATCGTGGGCAACCGCACCACTGGCGTCCGCGCCGGGGTTGTGTTCCCGGAGGCCGGGATCAGCTGGATTGACCGTGAGCTGGACGCCATGTCCACGCGGCCCCAGGACAAGTTCAACGTCCGGCCAGAGGACGCGGCAACCTTCCGCGAGCGGATCCTCCCGTACTGGCAGGGCAAGACCCTGGAGGACACGCTCCGCGCCGAGGATGGACCGCTCCTTGACGCCATCACCCGCGTGGTCAAGATCAACCAGAAGGACCACGCGCAGGGCCACATCTGCCCAGACACGGCCAAGTGGATCCGCCTTGGGCCCGCCGGCATCCGGGCAGAGGCTGCGGCGCAGGCAGCGACCGCCACGCCGGACCAGCGCGAGTTCTACAACTCGGTGCTCATCGTCCTGGACGCCGCGATGGACTTCATGCGCCGGTACGCGGACCTCGCAAGCGAGATGGCCGCCGCCGCGGTCTCGCCGGAGCGGGCGGCAAACCTGCGCGAGACCGCCCGGATCTGCACCAAGCTGAGCCTTGGCGGCGCGGAGACATTCCACGAGGCGGTCCAGGCGCTGTGGTTCCTCTTTGCGCTGCTGCACCTTGAGAGCAACGCCTCCTCGTTCTCCCCCGGACGCGCTGACCAGTACCTGTACCCGTACTACCGCGGCGACATCGAGGCCGGCCGGCTGGACCGGGCAGGCGCCCTTGAGCTGGTCGAGGCGCTCTGGCTGAAGTTCAACCAGATCGTCTACCTGCGCAACTCGCACTCGGCGTCGTTCTTCGCGGGCTTTCCCATTGGCTTCAACGTTGCCCTTGGCGGCCGCGACGAGGCGGGACGCGACGAGTCAAACGACCTCTCGTTCCTGTTCCTTGAGGCGCAGGGCCACATCCTCCTGCCGCAGCCAAACCTGTCGGCCCGTCTGCACGAGCACACGCCGGACGCGCTCCTTGACGAGTGCACCCGCGTGGTGGGTCTGGGATCGGGGATGCCGCAGGTCTTCAACGACGAGTCCATCATCCCGGCCCTTGAGGCGCAGGGCATCGCCCCGGCTGACGCGGTCAACTACGCAATCGTTGGCTGCGTGGAGCTCACCACCCACGGGAACACCCTTGGGTGGTCGGACGCCGCGATGTTCAACCTTGTGAAGGCGCTTGAGCTGGCGATGAATGACGGCAAGTGCCTCATCACGGGTGCGCAGCTTGGGCCCAAGACCGGGTACCTCACGGACTTTGCGGCCTTTGAGGATCTTGAGAAGGCCTTCGCCGTCCAGATCAACTACTTCTTCGAGAAGATGATCGACGCCTGCGAGAAGGTTGAGGAGATCCACCAGCGTCTGCTGCCGTCGGCGCTCCTCTCCTCGGTTATCGACGACTGTCTTGACCGCGGCATGGATGTGACCCGTGGTGGCGCCCACTACAACCTCTCGGGCATCCAGGTCATCCAGGTGGCCAACGTTGCCGACAGCCTGGCTGCGGTGAAGAAGCTGGTCTTCGACGATGGCATCGTTGACAAGGCACGCCTGGTGACCGCGCTGCAGACCAACTACCAGCACGACGAGGAGCTCCGCCAGATCCTCCTCAACAAGGCGCCCAAGTACGGCAACGACGTGGTGTGGGTGGACGAGATTGGCAACAAGTGGGTCCACTACTTCGCAGGCCTGTTTGAGGGCCGCACAAACTACCGCGGCGGCCGATACCACACCGGGCTCTACACCGTGAGCGCGCACGTCCCGATGGGCGCAAACGTTGGCGCAACGCCGGACGGCCGACAGGCCCAGGCGCCGCTCGCTGACGGCGGCATGTCCGCCGTCTACGGCCGCGACCGGCACGGGCCCACGGCCCTGCTTGCATCCGTGGCACGGGTGGACTCGTATCTGGGAAGCAACGGCACGCTGCTGAACATGAAGTTCCTGCCGCGGCTGTTCAAGTCCGTGGAGGGTGCGAAGGCGTTCTCGTCGATGCTGCGCGGCTTTGTCAGGCTGCGGATCAACCATGTGCAGTTCAACGTGGTGACGCGAGAGGACCTGATCGCCGCCCAGAAGGACCCGGACAAGTACCGCAACCTGACCATCCGCGTTGCCGGGTACACCGCCTACTTCACGGAGCTTGCGGAGGATCTCCAGAACGAGATCATTTCCCGGACCAGCTACGAAGACTCGTGACCACCGGGCGGATCTTTGACCTCCAGCGGTTCTCCGTCCACGACGGGCCCGGGATCCGTACCACCGTCTTCCTGAAGGGATGCCCGCTCCGCTGCCGGTGGTGCCAGAACCCGGAGGGGCTTGAGCGCGACATCTCCCTGTGGCACTTTCAGAACCTCTGCGGCCGATCTGGCCACTGCGAGACGGTCTGCCCCACAAAGGCCATCACCCTGACGGCCGGTGGCGTGGAGATCAACCACGCCGCCTGCACGCTGTGCGGGGACTGCATCGAGGCATGCCCCCGCAACGCCCTTGCCCTGGACGGCCGCGACATCACCACCGACGAAGTGGTGGCCGAGGTATCCAAGGATTCCATCTTCCACGATGTCTCCGGCGGTGGGGTGACCTTCTCGGGCGGGGAGCCCCTGGCCCAGGCCGCGTTTGTGCGCGACACCGCGGCCGCGCTCAAGACCCGGGGTCTGCCAACCACGCTTGAGTCGTCGTTCCACGCGCCATGGTCTTCGATTGAGCCGCTGCTCCCGCTGATTGACCTGTTTATCGTGGACCTCAAGGTTGCGGATCCGGTGGCCCACCGCGTTGCAACCGGCGTGTCAAACGAGCTGATCCTGCACAACCTCCGCCGGCTTGACGAGGCGCTCCGGGGAACGGGGCGGATCCTTGTCCGGGTGCCGCTGATCCCGCGCTACACGGCCACCACCGAGAACCTCCGGGCGATCGCCGGCCTGATTGCGGACATCAACCCGTTGCTGCCCGTTGAGCTGATGAACTTCAACCCGCTTGCAAGCGCGAAGTACCGCCGGATGGGGTTGGCCCACGAGTTCGCCGACGTTGCAACGTCCTATTCGCCGGCCGAGATGGCCCAGTTCCACTTGCTGTTTGCCGAGCGCGGCCTCGCCGTGCGGTGAGGTCCCCACGGCCGATGACCGGAGCCCAACGATGAGCACCGCCGTCCGAGATCTGGTGGACGCGGCGACGCGCGGCCAGCCTGTCTACATCAGCACCGTCCGCGAACGCCTCGAGGCGCTGGACGCGGCGGCATCGTTTCGGCTGACCGCCACGGTCCAGGGCTTCGGCACGGGCGATCGCGTCTACTCCTTCGTGCTGCCGACGTTTGCGTCCCTCGCCGCGGACGAGCGGGCCATGGTGATCGAATACGTCCTTGCCGGCTTGTACAACATCCTCTCAACGGTTGGTGGTCGCAGCCTGAGGCTCGAGACAACCGGCGACGAGGGCGAGGGCGTTGAGCTGGCGGCCATCGTCGAGCGCGAGTTTGGCATCGCCGAGGCCCGCATCGACAGGCCCGGCTACGGACGCGCCGTCAACGTCTCCGAGCGGATGGACGAGGCGATCTCCGCCGAGGGCACGCCGTCCCGGGGCACGTTCCGGGTGACCAGGCGGGATCAGTCGGCGTCACCCGCGGTTCGCGTGTCGCGTGGCGGTTCGGGCGGCATCGCGGAACGCGACGGCATCGCGGAACGCGACGGCATCGCGGAACGCGACGGCATCGCGGACCTGTGCAGCCTGTCGCAGCGCGGTCTCGCCGGCACGGCCATCTGCGGCATCGACATTGGCGGGATGGACATCAAGCTCTGTCTTGCGGTTGACGGCCAGGTCGCAAGCTTCCTCGAGTACGACTGGTTCCCCACTGCGTTCACCGCCATTAGCCAGATCATCAACCCCATCGTGCTGCTGGTCCGCCTGCTGCGGCTTGACGGCGCCCGAGCGCGCGGCCTGCCCAACACTGGCGCCATTGCCGAGGTGGTCAGGTCTGCGTTTGCGCACGGGGCGTCCCTCGAGACGATCGAGGCCGCCGTGCTTGCCGGGGAGGCGCTCCTCGCCGAGCCGTTTGCCTTGGATGCGATTGGTGTCTGCTTCCCGGACGTTGTCGTGCGCGACAAGATCGTGGGGGGCGAGGTCTACAAGACGCGCGGCATGCGTGACCACCTGGGTCCCGCCTACGAAGGCGAGTTCAGGCGCCTCGCAAGCCTCAACGAGGAGCTCCGGGCGTTTGTGAAGCCCGGGGGCGTTGTGGGCATCGTGAACGACGGGCCCATGGCCGCCTTTACCGCCGCGGTTGAGCGTGGCGTTGTGGCCCCGGCGTCGATACGGCATGGCGTCTTTGCGCACACCCTCGGGACAGAGCTTGGGTCAGGCTGGGTGACGCAGGACGGGGAGATCCCGGACATCCCCTTGGAGATCTACAACTGCATCATTGACCTGGGCAGCTACCCGGAGCGCGCGTTTGCGCCCGACGACGTGCGCAGCGTCAACAACTTCAACACTCGGCTGGCGGGCACGCTCCAGAAGTACACCAGCCAGAGCGGGGTCTTCCGGCTTGCGGCCAAGTACCTGCCAGAGCAGGACCCCGCGCTGTTTGCGGAGCTGCTCCACCGCGGCCTGCTTGCGGGTTCCCCGTCCGGTCTGTTTGTTCCAACTGAGCCCACAGACATGCGCAAGCCCCTCCTGGAGTTCCTCATGGCAACCGCCGAGTCCGGCGGGCACCCGGCCGTCGATCGGATCTTCCGGGAGATCGGCGAGTTCATGGCGGTGGCGTGGCTTGAGTCGAAGTGGCTGCTTGACCCCGCGGTTGCGCAGCGCATCCTGTTTGGCCGTCTGGTCAAGCGCCGCGCCTGCTTTGACCTGATGGTTGCTGGCGCCCACTCGATCGCCCCGGGACTTGAGCTTGAGGTTGCCGACGACGAGATGGCCAACACCAACCTCATGCGCCAGCTCCGCGACAGTCCTCGGTACACGGTGGCCCAGTTTGCGCAGGCCATTGGCGCGGTCCACTACGCCAACTACCGACGCCATGCCGCGCCGGTTGCCAGCCCAACTTCAGGAGGTGCATCGTGACGGCTCCGGACACCGGCGGGGGCCAACTCCGCGTGGGAGTGCTCGGCGCGGGCATGATCTCCACAATCACCTACGGCTACCTGCCCAACCTCCACAAGATCCGCGATCGGGTGGCCATCACGGCCATCGCGGACGTGGATGTTGCGCGGGCGCAGTCCGTCGCGGCCACGTACGGGATTGGCACCGCGGTTGCATCCCTGGACGCCCTGCTCAATCTGGATCTGGACGCCGTTGTCAACCTGCTGCCCGGGCCCGCGCACTTCGAGACGTCGATGCGGATCCTCCAGTCGGGCCGCCACCTTGTCACCGAGAAGCCCATCACCGGCACGCTGGCGGAGGCTGATGGGCTGCTTGACCTCGCTGATCGCCGGGGGCTGCTCGTGGTGGCCGCCCCGGCCGACATGCTGGCAAACGAGTGGATCCGGGCACGAGACCTCATTGCCAGCAACGCCATCGGCAAGGTTGCGTTTGCCCGTGTCCAGTCCTCGCACGCCGGCGCCGCGGGCCTCTCCTGGCCGGTGAACCCGTCGGGGTTCTACCAGCGCGGGGTTGGCGCGCTGCTAGACCTGGGCGTGTACGGGATCACCCAGGCAACCGGCGTGCTTGGCCCGGTGCAGCGTGTGTCCGCGATGTCCGGGATCACGGTTCCCGTGCGCCGCGCGCGTGGCGGTCCGTTTGACGGGCTGGAGATCCCGGTCACCGCCCCGGATAACAACCTGCTGCTGCTGGACTTTGGCGAGGCGACGTTTGCCGTTGTAGACGGCACCTACAACGTTGTCGCCTCGCGGGCGCCGCGGATGGAGATCTACGGGCTCGAGGGCACGCTGCTGGTCAACCGCCCTGACGAGCCCGCGCCGCCGGTTGAGGTCTACCGTCTTGACGCCGCCCCTGGTGTTGCCGGATGGGTGACCCCGCGGACCTACGAGATCTTCCCTGTGGGATCTGACCGGTTTGTCGAGCTGCAGCGCGGTGCGCTGATTGAGCACCTGGCGGACTGCATCCGCGACGGCAAACAGCCGGTTGCGAGCGGCCGCCACGCGCGACATGTCCTCGAGATCATGCTGGCTGCGGAACAATCGGCGATTGAGGGCCGGGTCATCGAGGTGGCGTCCACGTTCTAGCGGCGCCCCGGGGGGGCCGGCCGCGCGGTCCACCACTTGGGGCCGTCGCGCGGTCCACCCGGCCGCGCGTTGTGGCCACCCGTCCCGCGCGCCCGCCCGACCGTGCGCGTTGTGGCCACCCGTCCCGCGGGTGAACGGTTCCGCGCTGCGACGTTTCACCCCTCTGGCGCACGGTTTGTTGCGCC
>CAIXZV010000405.1 GCA_903924005.1 uncultured Chloroflexota bacterium
CACGAGCCTTGCCTGGTACGGCGAACTCCGTCTGGCACCCGTCGTGGCGGACGGGCTGCGCGCCCGCGGCCTCGAGGAAGGGGCCGCCTGGTGGGCCGCCGAACGCGTCCGCGTGCTGCTGGATCTGCCGTTGCCATCCGCGGTGCACGCCACTGCGGACGCGGCGCCAGGCCGGCTGCTGCGTCGGTGGCTCCTGCGCCCGGAGATCCGTGCGTTCCTGCGCATCAACGCGTGGGAGGGCGTCGAGTGGTTCCACGGCGAATCGCTCGACGAACTTGTCGCGTGGGCGAAGCGGCTGGAGCAGGTGCTGGGCGACGCAGTCAGCGGTGCGGGCGCGATGCTCGACGCAATCGCGGAGTCGGCCGCCGCATCCGGGTTCCGCGTTGATGCGCTGGTCGCAGCCGTTGCGGTGCCCGGCGACGAGGCGGCCGAACTCGCCGAAGCCGAGATCGCGGCCGCGGCCGAAGCCGAGGCGACACCGGAGTCCGAGACGGTGCCGGAGCCGGAGACGGTGCCGGAGCCCGAGACGGGGAAGACCACCAAGCAGCCCAAGAGCGACAAGAAGTCGAAGAAGGCCAAGCCCGGAAAGCCAGCCAAGGGCGACAAGCGCCGCTAAGTGGTGTTCCCCGACCCTTGGGGGGGCGCCTCTGTCGCCTCATCACCGCTCGTGATATTCGGCGGCTGTCTCGCTCCCGCGCTGCGTCTCTGCCGGCCCGTTGGCGGCCCGCACGCCCCACCCCGGTCGTAACTCACCGCGGCATCACAAGCGCTGATAATCCGGGCTGTTAGGGCGCCCGCACGCCCCGCCGCGCCGCCCGCTAACGGCGCGATGGCCTGGATCGATGGCGATTATCACAAGCGGTGATACGCCGGCATGGGCGCGGCCACCACGCCGGCACGGGCGGTGGCCACCACGCCGGCACGGGCGGTGGCCGCCGAGTGCTTGGTTGCGGCCCTCCTCAGGGACAACCGGGGACTTCGGGCGCCCGGGTGCCACGGCAGCTGCGGCAGCTGCGGCGCCAATACAGAAACGCCGCCTCCCCGACCGTGGGCCGGAGTGGCGGCGTCTACTTGTGCGAGCGAGGCGAGGCGCTACGCGGTCGCTTTGTCCGGCGACGACCAGGAGTGCAGCGTCGCCATGTAGTTGGCGCGCTCGAAGGCCGACGGGTTTGCAACCTTGGCGCTCGTGGCGCTGGACCGCATCTGGGCCACCGACACGTACTCGCGAGCCTCCATCCAGGCAACGAGCTCAGACTCGATGACCTTCAGGCGGGCCGGTCCGTGCTGGAGCAGGGCGGATGTGATCGCCAGCACATCGGCGCCGGCCATCAACCCCTTGACCGCGTCCGTGCCGGCGTGGATGCCGGACGTGGCGGCCAGGGAGAAGCCCTTGCCCAACTGCGGACGAAGGATGGCCATCCAGCGCAGCGGGAGCCGAAGCTCCCACGGCCGGCTGAGCTCCACCTTGTTCACGACGTCAAGCGAGTCGAGGTCAAGGTCTGGCTGGTAGAACCGGTTGAAGAGCACGAGGCCATCGGCTCCGGCCTGTTTCACCTGCGCCGCAAACGACGCAAATGCGGAGTAGAACGGGCTGACCTTGACGGCAAGCGGGATTGAGATCGCCGCTCGGACGGCCCTGATCAGCTCCAGATCCGCGGCCTCGCGGGCTGAACCGTCCAGGGCCGGGTCCGCCGCGACGTGGTAGAGGTTGAGCTCCAGCGCATCGGCGCCGGCATCCTGGATCAGCTTGGCGTACCGGACCCAGCCGCCCGCCGTGTTGGCGTTGAGGCTGGCGATCACGGGGATGCCAAGCTCGGCCTTCATCTTCTCGAGGCGCGCCAGATAGCGATCCCCAACACCGATGAAGTTGCCGACAGCCGGGAAGTAGTCGAGCGCCTCAGCAAAGGCATTGGTGCCCGCCTCGAGTGATCGGGTAATCCCTACCTCTTCCTCGACAATCTCCTCCTCGAACAGCGACGGGAGGACGATTGCCCCGGCGCCAGCCTGCTCAAGCAGACGGGCCGATGCGATCTCCCCTGTCAGCGGCGACGCTGAGGCGATAAACGGCGAGCGGAGGTTGAGCCCGAGGTACCGGGTTTGAAGATCGACACTCACGCCTCGTCTCCCTTCGCGCCGTCGGCGGCGACTGCCACCGCTGCGCCTTCAACGTGCTCCACGTGCGGGACGCTGCGGTGCATCCCGGCCATCTGCTCGTAGTAGCGCCACTTCTCGTCCGCGTCAGCCTGGAGCAGCTGGGCAAACTCGGCGGCCCGCTCCGGGTTGGAGCGCTGGAGGATGGCGAAGCGGGTCTCTTCGGCGACGAAGTCCCTGATGGGCAGGGACGGTCTCGCGCTGTCGAGCCTGAACGGCGTGCCGTCCGCGATCTCGCTTGGCTGGAAGCGGTAGAGCGGCCAGTAGCCGGACTTCACGGCGTCCTTCTGGTGCGACATCGAGGTTGACATGTCAATGCCGTGGGCGATGCAGGTGGAGTACGCGATGATGAGGGACGGTCCCTCCCACGCTTCAGCCTCAAGCAGGGCCTTGATGGTCTGGGCATCGTTGGCGCCAAGGCTCACCTGGGCGACGAACACGTTGCCGTAGGCCCGGGCGATGGCGCCCAGGTCTTTCTTGCCGGTGGGCTTGCCAGCGGCTGCGAACTTTGCCACGGCACCGCGCGGCGTGGACTTGGACGCCTGGCCGCCGGTGTTGGAGTAGACCTCCGTGTCCAGGACCAGGATGTTGACGTTCTTGCCGGATGAGAGGACCTGGTCGAGACCGCCGAAGCCGATGTCGTAGGCCCAGCCGTCACCGCCGATGATCCACACGCCCTGCTTTACAAGGTCCGTGGACAGGGCGTTGAGCTGACGGGCGTCCTCCGCCTGTGGGCCTGTGACCGTCGCCAAGATCACCCGGAGGCGCTCCACGCGCTCCCGCTGGGCGTTGATCTCGGGCTCCGTGACCTGCGGCGCGTCCAGGATCTCGGCGGCGAACTCGCTGCCGATCACGTCCGCAAGCCTGCCAACCAGAGCACGGGCGTACCCGGTCTGGGCGTCAAGCCCAAGGCGCATGCCCAGGCCAAACTCCGCGTTGTCCTCAAACAGGCTGTTGGCCCATGCGGGTCCGCGACCCTGCGCGTTTGTTGTCCACGGGGTGGTGGGCAGGTTGGCGCCGTAGATGCTGGAGCAGCCCGTGGCGTTGGCCACGATCATCCGGTCGCCAAACAGCTGGGTCACCAGACGCAGGTACGGCGTCTCGCCGCATCCCGCGCAGGCGCCCGAGAACTCGAACAGCGGCTCGAGTGCCGCGGCGCCCTTGACGGTGTCGTGCGGGATCTTTGTCCGGTCAAGCTGCGGGATAGTCTCAAACGCGCTCCAGCGGAGGCGCTCCTGGTCCCGGTGCTCAATGTACGGGGCCATGTTGATGGACTTGTGGCCAACATCGGTCTTGCTCTTGGCAGGACAGACGTCAACGCACACGCCGCAGCCCGTGCAGTCGTCAGGCGAGACCTGGATGGTGATCCGGTGCCCGGGCAGGTCGCGGGACTTGAACTCCTTGAACAGGAAGTTCGGGACCGCTGGGGTGTCCCCGTCGGGGTAGACCTTCATCCGGATGCTGGCGTGCGGGCAGACCATGGCGCACTTGCCGCAGTCGATGCAGATCTCCTGATCCCAGACCGGGATCTCCGGAGCAATCGCCCGCTTCTCGTACTTGGTGGTGCCGCTGGGGAAGACGCCGTCCACGGGCAGCGCGCTGACCGGGAGGAGGTCGCCTTCGCCGGCCATTAGCCGTGCGGTGACAAGCTTGATGAAGTCCGGCACGTAGTCCGGGACCAGCGCCCGCATCGGCAGGGCGTCGCCCACCGGCTTCAGGGCCACTTTGCCCAGACGCGCGATGGACGCGTCGATGGCGGCGTAGTTGCGCTGGACAACAGCGTCACCACGCTTGCCATAGGTCTTCTTCACGAAGCCCTTGATGCGTGCGATGGCCTCATCGGCCGGCAGCACACCAGAGAGGTGGAAGAAGCAGGGCTGCATGATCGTGTTGATGCGGTTGCCCATACCGGTCTCGGCGGCAACGGCCATCGCGTCGATCACCCAGAGGTTGATCTGCTTGGCCACGAGCTCGTGCCGGATCTCCGTGGGGAGGTGCTCCCAGACCTCGTCTGGGCCGTACGGGCTGTTGAGCAGGAACGTGGCGCCGTGCTTGGCATGCTCCAGCACCTTGACGCTGTCAAGCAGGCCAAACTGGTGGCAGGCCACAAAGTCCGCGTCATCCACGAGGTACGTGGAGCGGATCTGCTTGGGGCCAAACCGCAGGTGGGACGAGGTGACCGACCCCGACTTCTTGCTGTCGTAGACGAAGTAGCCCTGGGCGAAGAGGTCTGTGCCCTCGCCAATGATCTTGACCGAGCTCTTGTTGGCGCCAACGGTGCCGTCCGAGCCAAGACCGTAGAACAGGGCCTGAACCTCACCCGCGGGACGAGGGTGGCTGAAGGTGGAACTGATGGGCAATGAGAGGTGCGTCACGTCGTCGTAGATGCCGACGGTGAAGTGGCGCTTTGGCTTGGCGCCCAGCATCTCGTCAAAGATGGGCTTGACCATCGACGGGGTGAACTCTTTGGACGAGAGCCCGTAGCGGCCGCCGATGACCTTGGGCGCCTTGGCGAACGGCGCGTCGTCGCCGTCCATCGCCTCGCTGAGCGCGGTGACGATGGCCTGGTACATCGGCTCGCCGACGGCACCGGGCTCCTTGGTCCGGTCAAGGACCGCAATGGTCTTCACTGTCTTTGGCAGCGCGGCCATCAGTTGGGCGGCCGGGAACGGCTGGAAGAGGCGCACGACAATCATGCCAACCTTCTCGCCGGCAGCCGTCATCGTCTCAACCGTCTCTTCAACGGCACCGGTGCCCGAGCCCATGACCACAACCACGCGGTCCGCGTCGGGCGCGCCCTTGTACTCAACCAGCCCGTATGTGCGGCCGGTGAGCTTCCCGAACTCATCCATGACGTTCTGCACGATGCCCGGCACCGCGTCGTGGTATGGGTTGCACGCCTCGCGCGCCTGGAAGAACACGTCCGGGTTCTGCGCCGTGCCGCGGACTGCGGGGGACTCAGAGGTCATCCCGCGGCGGCGGAACGCAAGCAGGTCGTCCTCTCGGAGGAGCGCCTTGAGCGTCTCCGCCGGGATGATCGAGATCTTGTTGACCTCGTGGCTGGTGCGGA
>CAIXZV010000406.1 GCA_903924005.1 uncultured Chloroflexota bacterium
CACCCGCTCCTGCTCGCGAGCTGAACGATCAGGCGCGAGGACGACGCGCTGTTACACACACGTTGGGACTTGACCTCGGACGCGGGCTCCCAAGCGCCCGCGCGAGGGCGATACTGGAACCAATGCGACGCATCGTGGCCGAGACGCTGATTGGGGCCTCAAAGGACGAGGTCTGGGCGCTGCTGGACGACCTAGCCGGTATGCCCCGCTGGCTGACGCGCGTCCGCGCCGTGACCAGCATCTCGGGCCCGGCCCGGGCAGGCACCGTATACCGGGAGCGCACCAGCTTTCTGGGGCTGCCCGGCGCGCGCGACTGGGAGATCACCGAGCATCGCCGGCTCACCCGCCAGGTGCGCATTGCGGAGGACGGCGGTCTCCGTCGCGAGATGACCCTGGTGCTGGAGCCCCGCGGCACGGGCACGCTGCTCCACGCCACCCTCACGCTGCGCTCGATCATGCCTGGGCCAGCCGGGGCGCTGCTGGAGATGGTGGCAACGTGGCCGGCGTCGTGGGGTCTTCGCTCCTTCACGGGTTCGGCCAAGCGCGCCTTTGAGGATGCTCCACGCTGATACATGGCGTCGGGCGCCACCGATACGCGACACTTGTGTCATCACGCGCCACAAGGAGGGGTCATGGCAACCGTTGAGGCAACGCAGCAGAAGGTCCAGCGGATGCTCGTCGAGGGGTTCGGCGACATCATCTTGAGCAAGGATGGCTCCTTCGCCATCGAGCGCGGCTCCACGCGCGTCAACATCGAAGTGCGCGACTGGGGCAAGGACACAAAGGGCGAGCCGTCCAGCATCGTGCGGATCTGGGCGATGGTGGCCCGCGGCGTCAAGCCCACCCCAGAGTTTTACCGATGGGCGGCCGTTGACGGCTCCAAGTTCATGTTTGGCTCCGTGACCGTCCTTGAGAACGAGGCGGCCACAGAGTGCATGGTGGCCTTTGACCACACCCTGCTCGCCGACTACCTGGACATGGACGAGCTCTGCGGCGCCGTGGCGATGATCTCGGGCACCGCGGACGATGTGGACGACATCGTCCACGACCGGTTTGGCGGGAAGCGCTACACCGATCCCGACGACGCGCCGCCGGCTGCCTAGGCGTAGCCGCACCCCATGTCGCTAGCCCAGACCATCGAGGACGCGGCCGTTGCCGCCGCCAAGGCCCACTCGCACGCCGAAGTGGAGCCGCGCCACGTGCTATGGGCGATCGCCCGGGCGTTGGGCGATGCCGCGCCGGACGACCTGAAGGCGGACGCGGTCCGCCACTGGCTGACCCCGGACGGGACCGCCATCGCCAGCCCGTCGATCTCTGCGGCGGCACGCGCCGCGATTGACGCCTGCACGGACCCCGATGCTGCGCTGGCGCAGGCGCGCACGGTCCTGGCCGTGTTGGCTGCTGCGCCAACTGCCCCAACGGTCGACACGAAGGTCGATGCGCCTGGCGGCCGAGCCACAGCCTCGTCGAGCGACACGGCCCCCGCTACGGTGTCGTCGTCCAACACGGACACTGCTCCCAGCGGCGTGACGCCCGAAGAGAAGGCTGCCGCGAAAGCGGAGCTGATCGCCAGGCTCCTCGCCGAACTGGACGGCCTCATCGGCCTCGCCAGCGTGAAGACGGAGATCCGCAAGCTGGTTGCCGTCCAGCAGCTCAACGCCCAGCGCCGCGCCCACGGGCTGCCAGAGGTCACGGGCTCCGCGCACCTCGTCTTCACCGGCGATCCGGGCACGGGCAAGACCACCGTCGCAAGGATCGTCGCCAAGCTCTACGGCGCCTTGGGTCTCGTGGACAAGGGCCACATGATCGAAGCGAGCCGTGTGGACCTCGTCGCCGGCTACGTCGGCCAGACCGCCATCAAGGTGCAGGAGGTGGTTCGGTCGGCCATCGGCGGCGTCCTCTTCATCGATGAGGCGTACGCGCTCTATGACGGCGACAGCCGCGATTTTGGCGATGAGGCGGTGGCCACGCTGGTCAAGATGATGGAGGACCACCGCGCGAACCTGGCGGTGATCGTGGCCGGGTACCGCGACGAGATGTGGCAGTTCATCCGCTCCAACCCGGGGCTGCGCAGCCGGTTCACGCGCTACATCGACTTTCCCAACTACACGCCCGACGAGCTCGTGTCGATCTTTACGCACATGGCTGCCGACGTGCAGGTGGAGATTGGCGACGGCGTTGAAGCGGCTGTCCGAGCCCTGCTGGTGCAGGCCGTGCGCGTGGACGACTTTGGCAACGCGCGCTGGATCCGGTCGCTCTTCGAGCAGGCGTACGCCAACATGGCGGCGCGGGCCGTGGCGGACGGCACCATCGATGAAGCCGAGATGAGCCGGCTTGCGGCGGCCGATATCCCCCTGGTGGACGCGTCAGCCGGTGAAGCGGTGCGCCACATCGGGTTCCGCGCAGGCTAGACGCGAGGCGCCAACCGCGCGAATGGGGCCGGGCAACTTGCCGCGGGGCAAAAGGAAACGGACCGCCTTGCTCCACACAGTTTCCGGCTCCGCAGCCGCCCGGCATCCCGTCGGAGGGTCTACGCGCCGCCGGATCATTGTCGAATGTTGGCGGTCCGTTTGATGGGTTCACCGTACGCCTGGGGCGGGTGCCGGTCATCGGGCCGAGCGTCACCAACTCGCCCGGTACAAACGAGGGGGGTCACAGGGCAATGGCCCGGGCCGCGATACCCTTGGGGCATGTCAGCCTTCCCGCAAACCCCTGAACTGCGCCGCCACATCCGCCTCGACGGGACGCGCAACCTGCGCGACACCGGTGGCTACCCCGCGGGCCCAGGGCGGCAGACGCGCTGGCACACGCTGCTGCGCTCTGACGAGCTGACCTGTCTGCCGGCGCACGCCGTGGCCGAACTGCGAGCGCTGGGCGTCCGCCATGTGGTTGACCTGCGCTGGCCGGACGAGCTTGAGCGCTCTCCAAACGCCTTCGCCGGCGATGCGCTGATCCGCTATACCAGCGTCTCGCTCCTGGCCGACGACCCCACGCCGCACGCCGGGCTGGACGGCATGTACCGCCACGTGCTCGATGAGCGCTGGGAACAGCTGGGAGAGGCGGTCCGCTCGCTGCTGGAGCCGGATGGTTTGCCCGTCGTCATCGGCTGCGCTGCGGGCAAGGACCGAACCGGCGTGACGATTGCGCTGCTGCTCTCGCTCTGCGGCGTGCCGGACGATGTGGTGACAGCGGATTACGCGCTTTCCGCCGACACCTTTGCCGGGCTGAACGCGACCTTCCCGCCTGACGACTGGCGCCGCATTCTCTCGTTCCCTGTGGAGAGCCCGCCCGAGTTCATGGCGTCAACGCTTGCGCACCTGACGGGCGAACACGGCGGGGCGCGGGCGCTGCTGCGCTCCATTGGCCTGACCGATGCCGAACTGGACGCGCTGGTGGAGGCGTTGACCGAGCCGGCGACAGCCGCCGAGGCCGGGGCGTAGCGATGGGCCGCATCAGCTCGTCGGTGTCGCTCCCCTACCCTGCCGCCCGCGTCTGGGCTGTCGCCACAAGCATCTCCGATCTGCCCAAGTGGATGCCCGAAGTGGTGGACGCACGGCTGCTGGACCCGACGCTTGTCGCCGGGGCGCGCGCCTGGCTCAAGCTCTCGGCAGGTGCCGCAGGGGCGGAGGTCTCCGGCACCATCCGCGTGCTGGACGTCCCGCATCGGCTGGAGTTCGCAGGCTCCGGCGGGCCCATTGGCGTGACCGTCAAGGTCACGCTCCGGGAAGACGCACCGGGCGCCACAAGCGCCAGCGTGGAGATCCAGCTGGACACGCCGCCGTTCCTCGGGTTCATCGCCAACGAGGCAGAGCAGCGGATGCAGGCGGGTCTGCCCGAGGCACTGGAGCGGCTGCGGGCGCTGATTGAGGCCAAGCCCGCGTAGGTCCAGGAGGGGAAGTGGCGCAGCGGTTGGCTCAGGCGATTGCGGCGACCGTCCTCGCCATCGCCGTCATCGGCTGCGCTGCGGCGGCCCCAACGCCGCCACCCACCCCCACCCCAACGCCTGCCCCAACACCCCTCCGCGTCGACGACGTGGTCGCGCGCCTCCGCACGCTGTCCCCCACGTTGACGCTGGTCGCGTTCCACGACAACCCCACGGGCGCGCTGCCAGATCTCGCGTTCCGCGCCCAGATGCCGTTCCCAAGCGGCGAGTGGCCCCTCATCGGCCAGGTGCTGATCTTTCCGACACCGGCGGCGCTAGCCTCGGTTCGGCATGGGTTCGGTGAGAGCTCAATCCAGGGCCCAAACGGCACCGAGAACTGGGACGGCATGGTCCACTCCGTGTGGGTGGACGTCCAGAACGTGCTTGTTGAGATCCTGATCCCGCCGGGCCAGTTTGGCGGTCGCAAGCCGACAGCGGCCGAGCTCGCGTTCCCCGGCAAGGTCCGCGCGGCCCTAGAGCACGCGCCGGGACCCTAAGCCGGGAAGCCCGGGATCACCACCTCAATCAGCGGACTGTGGATCATCATCACGTCCACGTCCTTGCGGCCCCAATTGGCCGCGGCGCGCTCGAGGAGCGGCCGGCGCTCGGCCGGATCCGTCACCACCCGGGCGGTCCCGGCGAGATCCGCCGAGATGCCCTGCTTGAGATGGATGGTCACCGCAGGGTTCGCGTCCACGTTGTGCAGCCAGGCGCGCGTCCGGTCCGCGGATGGCATGCCGGTGATCACCAGCCGCCCATCGATGGAGTGCAGGTAGATCTCGATGCGCCTCGGCTCGCCGCTGCGGCGACCGGTGGTGGTGAGGTCGATGACCTGGTTGTGCGCCAGCGTGGCGCGGATGGTGTCGTCCAAGGGTGGGTACTCCGGGTGTTCGCGAGGATCGCGATGTTTGTTGCACACGCAACGATATCCCGAACGCGAGGACAGCGCCGCCGCGCCACCCGGGGCCTACACTCCCCCCGATGCTCCGCACCGTCATCGCCGCCCGCTACGTCACGCCCCTGCGCGAGGGCGGCTCTGTGCCCGCGCTTGTGGAGGCGGACGACGACGGGCTGTACGTGGTGAAGCTGCTGGGCGCCGGCCACGGGCGCAAGGCGCTGATCGCAGAGTTGTTGGCAGGCGAGATCGGCCGGCGGCTGGGTCTGCCGGTGCCGGACGCGGTGCTGGTGGAACTGGACGGCGTGCTGGCCAAGGCGGAGCCGGATCAGGAGATCCAGGAACTGCTGGCGCGCTCATCGGGGACCAACTACGGGCTGGACTTCCTGCCGGGCGCCCTGTCCTTTGCACCTGCGGTTGGGCCACGGCCTGAGCCTGAACTGGCGGCCGACATCATCTGGCTGGACGCGTTCACCACCAACGTGGACCGGACGCCGCGCAACCCCAACCTGCTTGTGTGGCATCGGCGGCTGCAGCTGATCGACCACGGCTCTGCGTTCTACATCCACCACAGCTGGACCGAGCCGGACGCGCACGCCCGTCGGCCGTTCACGCAGATCCGCGACCATGTGCTCATGCCGTTTGCGGGCTCGATTGCTGATGCCGACGCACGGCTGGCGGCGAAGCTGGACGATGCCTTCCTGGCGTGGCTGGTGGCTGCCATCCCCGATGACTGGCTCCAGCCCGAGGATGGCCTACCCGATGCCGCCGCGCACCGGCGCGCCTACCTCGCGTACATGCAGACCAGGCTTGCCGCGCGCGCAACGTTTGTCGAGGAGGCCGAGCGTGCCCGTGTCGCCTGATCCGGCCGTGCCCAAGCTGCAGCCGTTTGAATACGCCATCGTCCGCGTCATCCCGCGCGTGGAGCGCGGCGAGGGGTTCAACGCGGGGATCGTGCTGCTGTCGCGCGTCTGGCGCTATCTCGGCGCCCGCACCCATCTGGACGAGGCGGTGCTGGTGGCGATATCGCCGGACTGCGACGTGGAGGCGATCCGGGACCACCTGGCCACGATTGAGCGGATTGCCGCAGGCGATGCCGATGCCGGGCCGATTGCGCTCATGACGCCGCCCGAGCGGTTCCACTGGCTGGTGTCGCCCTCGTCAACGATCATCGCCGCGGGGCCTGTCCACACGGGGCTCACCGCGGACCCGGCGGTCACGCTGGAGCATCTGGTCCGGACGCTGGTCCTGCGCTAGCGCTTCTCGGCTGCAGCCACTTCGGCGGCTTCGGCCATGGCTGCCTCGGCCACTGCTGCCTTCTTCGCCCCACCGCGGCGGTAGAAGAGCGCGGTCAGGATGGTGATGGTCATGATTGTCAGCGAGGCGCAGTTGGTGACGATCAGGACGTAGCTTGTGATCGAGACGCCATACGCAATGAACGCGATGAACCCAACGTTGAGCATCGCGAGGTATTGCAGCGAGACGTCGTTGGACGAGCGGGTGCGGCGCATGCGCCGGATCTGGAGAAAGGGCGCGGAGGCCATCACCAACCCTGCGAGGGTGGCGATGACGCCGAAGATGTCGGCAGTGCTCATGGTGGTGTCCCGGCTTCCCGGGCGACGGCCTTCGCTGCCCGCTTGTACCCAAGATACCGGGCCATCGTCTCAGGTGAGTCCACGTAGGCCAGCGACGGCTGCTCGGGCATCAGCGCCTCTGCCCTGGCCAGGTGCACCCCATAGCGGTTGACGAGGATCCCGAGGATGTCCCGCGCCTTCTCCACGCTGACCCCGGGCAGCACCGAGAGCCGCGCAACGAGATCGTCGGCGCTGACCGCCTCTCGCCAGATCCGCGACGCATCGCCCCCGTATTGCTCAGCGACGATGCCGCAGGCAACCCGAACCCGCGTGGCCATCGTGCGAGGGTAGCGGTGGAGCGCCGGGGTTCGCCGGAAGATGGCATCCAGCTCCGCGGGATCCATCGCGGCGATCGCACCAGCCTCAATCGTGCCGGCCCGGCGCCGAAGCTCCAGCGGCCCGGTGAACGCCTTGATCGTTGTGATCTGCTGGTCAAGGATGAAGCCAATCAGCAGCGCCAGCGGGTTGGCGGCGAGCAGGGCGTCAGCCTCGGCGTTCCCGGTGTACGGGAGGCTGGCGGGTGTTCGGGACGACATGGCCGTCATGGTACGGGCTGCGGCGACACGAGCCTCGCGCGGCGTGACCAGGCGGCGCTGTATTCACGCCTGACTCACCGTGGGCCTCCGGCTGCACAGCCCGAACCACGAAGCCCGAGTTCGCGACGCGAACCCTGCTGGCGATAGGCGGATCCGAGTCGCACGTGCATCAGCGGCCATTGCTTCGCGTACGCTGCGCGCATGCTCATAGGAATCGACCACCTCGTCATCGTCGTCGCTGACCCGGACGCCGCGGCCAGTGCGCTTGAGCGCGAGGTTGGCCTCGCGTTTACCGGCGGCGGCCGCCACGAGCACGCGGGCACGTTCAACCGGCTGGCGTTCCTCGGCGACAGCTATGTGGAGCTGATTGGCGTCTTCGACCGGGCGCTCGTGCTGTCCAACACGGCGTTTGCCGTGGGGCAAGCGTCGCTGGCGTTCCTAGAGGAACGCGGCGAGGGGCTGGCCACCTGGGCCGTGGCCTCGGACAACGTGGCGGTGGATGCGGCGCGGCTCCAGGCGGGCGGCTCCCCCATTGCGGCACCCGTGGCTGGCTCGCGGACGCGGCCTGACGGTGAGGTGGTGCGCTGGTGGACCGCGTTCCCGCCGCTTGGCCCCGCCCAGCCGCCATTCCTCATCACGCACGAGTTGACCGGCGCCGAGTGGGGCGACGATGCACGCGCCGCACGCGCCCGGTTCCAGCACCCCGCGGGTGGTCAGCTCCGCATGGCCGGGCTGGACCTGTCGGCGCCCAACCCAGCAGCGGCGGCGGCACAGTTTGAACATTGGTCAGGCTTGGGTTTTGGGCCGGACGGCATCGCGTCGATGGGCGCGCAGACGGTCACGCTGCGACCGGCCGGCGGCGGGCGCGACGATCTGCCCGTGGTGTCGATCGAGGCTGCAGACGCCACATCGGCAGCGCTGGACGTGATCCGCTTCGGAGTCCGCTGGCAGCGGGGCCCCCGCCGGGGCTACCCTGCCCGCCATGGCTGACGGACACGACTTCACGCTTGACGCGGGCACCGGTCGCACCCTGACCGCGTTTATCGCCCGCCCTGACGGCGCCAACCCGCTGGCTAGGCTGCCCGCGGTGCTTGTTGCGCACGAGGCGATGGGTCTCAACGAAGACATCCGGCGCATCGCCAGCCGCTTCGCTGACAAGGGCTACATCGCGCTGGCGCCAGACCTTGTGGGGGCCGGCTGGCCGGTTCTGTGCATGGCGCGGTTCTTCCAGGGCATCGGCAAGGTGGGTACCGGCCGACCCTACATCGAGATGGCCGCGTTTCACGACTGGCTGGCAGCGCAACCCGGCGTTGACACGGACAGGGTGGGCATGGCCGGGTTCTGTGCAGGCGGCGGCTTCGCGATGCTCTACGCGGCACGCGGCGGCCGACAGCTGCGGGCCATCGCCCC
>CAIXZV010000407.1 GCA_903924005.1 uncultured Chloroflexota bacterium
CGATCTGGATCTCGGTGAGCAGCTTGGCCTCGTCGGACGGCTCGGGATCCGCCGCGGGTGCCGCGGGCGCCTCCTTGATCAGCGCCTTGCCGATGAAGAACACGACCATCGCCACCACGATGAACGCGATGACAAGGTTCAGGAACGCGCCGTACCGGATTGCCACCTCGGCCACGTAGTTGGCATCGCCCTTGGCGCCGACGCCCTCTTGGAGGGTGACCTTGAGCGCGCTGAAGTCCACCTTGCCAAGGAGCATGCCGATGGGCGGCATGATGATGTCGTTGACCAGCGAGTTGACGACCGCGCCGAGCGCGCCGCCGATGATCACGCCGATGGCCAGGGCCAGCGCGTTGGACTTGGTGAGGAACGACCTGAAGTCGCTAACCATGGGTGCCTGCTCCCTTCCTGCCTGCCTGTCTGATCGGCGCCGATTTCGCCGTTGGCGGGCAGGATAGCCCGAGGGGCGTCTAGAGCCCGAAGCGGCCGATGGCCTCCGCCGCCAGCTTGTCCCCGATTGCGAGCGAACTCGTGGCCGCGGGGCTTGGCGCATTGCGCACGTGGAGGACGCGGTCGCCGCCGGCAAGGTCGAAGTCGTCCACGAGGGTGCCGTCAGGGCTGAGCGCCTGCGCCCGCACGCCCGATGGGCCGAAGGTGACCTGGTCCCCGCGGATGGCTGGGACGTATCGCTGCATCTCCTTGACGAAAGCGCCCTTCCACCAGTCGCGCCACATCTCGGCGGCGCCCATGCGCCAGAACCGGCGGGCGAGCTTGCGGAAGCCCGGGTTCCCGATGGCCTCCGCGAGGTCGCTTGCCGAAAAGTCGCGACGGCGGTACCCGGCGCGGCGGAAGGCGAGGACGGCGTTTGGGCCGGCCCAAACCTGACCGTCGATGCGGCGTGTGAAGTGGACGCCGAGGAACGGGAAGCGGGGATCGGCCAGGGGATAGATGAGCCCGTTGACAAGCTTGGCGGCTTCGGGCGACAGCGTGTAGTAGTCGCCGCGGAAGGGGACGATGGTGGGGGAGTCGTGCGTGTGGTCTCCGGTCATGCCCGCCACGCGATCCGCCCAGAGGCCCGCGCAGGCGATCACGGCCCCCGCCTGGATGGGGCCGCGCGGCGTGTGCAGGACCAGCCCGTCGGCGCGCCGCTCAATCTGCGTCACCGGGCGGTTCAGCTCGATCGCCCCGCCCAACCGTGCTACATCGCTAGCGTAGTAGCGTGTCACCACGGTGAAATCTGTGATGCCCGTGCGGGGACTCCAGAGCGCACGGATGCCGGCGGCGTTTGGCTCGATCTCGCGCATCCGCTCGGGGCCAACCTCCTCAAGCCCATCCACCCCGTTGGCCTCGGCTCGCTGCCTGAGCGACGCCAGACGTGGCAGCTCGGCCTCGGAAAGCGCCACGACGAGCTTGCCCGGGAACGCGATGGGGATCCCGCGCTCGGCGCAGTAGCGCTCTACGAGGCCCTTGCCGGCTCGGCACAGCAGTGCCTTCTGCGAGCCCGGCGTGTAGTACAGCCCCGCGTGGACGACGCCCGAGTTGTGCCCGGACTGGTGGGCCGCAACCTGCGCCTCGCGCTCCAGCACGGCAACCCGCAGGCCGGGCCGCGCCTGGAGCAGCCGCATCGCGGTGGCGAGCCCCACGATCCCTGCGCCGATGATCGCGACGTCCACCCGATCCGGCGCGGCGGGGTACGTGGTCAGGAGATCGGATGCGGGGGCTGGGGAGTCTTGCACCACCCGACTGTACCCAACGCGCTCAGCGCAGGATGTCGTCCAGCGCCTGCTTGGCCATCGTGTACTCGGCGACGGCCAGCGAGGGCCTCCCGGTTTCCAGCAGAAACCGCTCTACCAGCCCGGCGTCGTCCTGCCAATGACCCGCGCCGCCACCAGCGGGGAAGATCGCCTTGGCGTACGCCGTCACGGTCGTGATGCTGCCGTCCGCGGTCGTCAGCGCGATCAGGAAGCCGTGGTAGCCCAGCCCGCCTTGCTGGATCCCGCCCGGGACAACTGGCAACACCGCGACGAGCGCAGCAAGCTTGTCGGCCTCATCCTTTGTCAACGCCCACGACGGGTCTGGTCTGCCCGAGTAGATGCCCAGTGTGACGCGTGCCGACGTGGCCGGCGGGAGGGTTGCGGCAGTGCCCGCAGCCGTCGTCGGCACCGGGACGGACGTTGGCTCAGCAGCCGTTGGCCGTGAGGTCATGGCGGTCGTGGAACCGCACGCGATGACAGTGAGCGCCATCACGCACGCGAGCAGGCAACGACACACGGTTGTCAACCGGTTGCCCCCTCGCCCGTGTCGACGTCCGGCGCCGCGAGCGCCGCCAGCAGCCGGTCCACAAAGGATGCCTGGGCCGGGTTCAGGCGTCGGCGGGCTTCGGCAGGTCGGGCCCACAGCAGCCGGTCGATCTCCGGCACCACCAGGATCCTGCCGGTCCGGGGCGGCCACTCGATCTCCACGTCCATGCTTCGCAGCCGCGACGGATCCAGATCGCCCTCGAGCGCCCACGCCCGCACGGTCTTGCCGGAGCGCATCCGGACCTCGCCCAGATCAACCGCTGCGGTGTCCGGCGGGCGGTGCCCGGTCTCCTCCTCGAATTCTCGCCGTGCCGCCTCAAACAGGTCCGCCTCGGTGTCGAGCGGCGCACCCTTGGGGATGGACCAGGCCGCGGCATCACGGCGCGACCAGATGGGACCGCCGGGGTGCGCGATGAGCACCTCGACAGCGTCATCACGGTGCCGATACAAGAGTAGGCCGGCGGACAGCTTCGTCATCTGCAATCCGAGCGATCGTACGGCGCGCGCAGCACGAGCGTGAGGCGGACATGGAAACGCCCGAAGGAACCGTCGTGCACCAGCGCGCCCACGACACTGCCCAGCAAGCTCGGCCTTGTCGCAGCGGCCCCGGTCTCCGTTCGCCTCGACGACCTTGCGGTCACCGCGGCGGCGGTTCGGGGACCCGGTCCGACAATCACTCATCGGTCCGGTATCGGTACCACCGGCCCCTTCGGGCAAGACGAACCATAAGCGCTTGGCCGGTCCGGACCAACTGGGTTTTCCACGAAGTTTCGGCACGGGCCCAGGAAGTTGTCCACCAAACGCGACCGGGCGTGGACAAGTTGTGGACGAATGGCCTGCGGACGAACGGGCGCCCTATCCCTCGTTGGAGACGACGCCGCGGGCTGATCGGGGCGGCGCAACCTCGTGATGCCGCAGGCAGCGCGCCTCGTACGTCTCCACGGCGGGGCCCTCGAAGCCGCCAATCACGATCAGTGGATCGTCGATGGCCGCGGGCCGTCCGCCCACCAGGCGCTGCGTCCGCGTGGCCGTCTCGCCGCACACCACGCAGATGGCGGTGAGCATCGTGATCTCGTCCGAGAGGGCCAGCAGCTCCGGCATCGCGCCGAAGGGCCGGCCAGCGAAATCTGTGTTGAGCCCGCTCGCGATGACATGGCGGCCGCTCTGGCGCAGGGTCTCCGCGACACGCGAGAGGCTGGCGTCAAAGAACTGCGCCTCCTCGATGCCGACAAGGTCCACATCACGCTCGCGGGCGAGCGACAGGATCCGCACAGGTTCGCCCTTCGGGACCAGCACCGAGGGATAGCGTGCCTTGCTCCGGCTCTCGGCGTAGTCAGCGGGGGTTCGGTCGTCAACGTCGGGGCGGACAAGCAGGATCCGCCGCTTGGCGATCTCGGCGCGGCGAAGCAGCCGGAGCAGTTCGTCGGTCTTGCCCGACGACATACAGCCAGCGATGACATGGAGCCAAGGATCGGCGCGAAACAGCACGGCCGGATGGTAGCGGCTCGGCGTCGTCCTCGCGGCCCGTCCGCCGCTTTTGGTCCGTCTGGGGCGGCGGCGCGGCGTTGACGGCACGGGCGCCACGTCGGCGTGGTTCCGGCTTGGTCCGGCTTGGCCCAGGTTCGGCCCAGGTTCAGCCGGGGCTTCGGCCGGGGCTTCGGCCGGGACTTCGGCCGGGGCTTCGGCCGGGGCTTCGGCCGGGGC
>CAIXZV010000408.1 GCA_903924005.1 uncultured Chloroflexota bacterium
CGGAGGCTGTGGTGTTCTCCAAGGTCATCGCGGCACACACGGCCCGGCGCATGTCGGCCGCCAGTTACGTGGAACTCGCCGCGGTCATCGACGGGCGCGGGGACGCGGTGCTGTCCGGCATGCTGGAGACCTCCATCCGGACATCTGGGATCGAGATTGTCCCGTTCACGCCGGCACAGGCACGCCTCGCCCGCATTGCGTACCAGCAGTTCGGCCGGGGTTCCGGTCATCCCGCGCGTCTCAACATGGGCGACTGCTTCGCGTATGCCTTGGCGCGGGACCTTGGCGAGCCACTGCTGTTCAAGGGCCGGGACTTCGCCCTGACGGACATCGAGCTCGTGACGGAGCCGGTCAAGGAGCGGCGGCTGTCCGAGGTGCTGGCGGCGTACTCGGCTGGCTGATCGGCGGCACCGATCGATTTCGCGTCCGCGCACCCCCGCTGATCGGTACCACCGATCAAAACGACGGCGCCGGGCCAGCGAGGGGCCAATTCGGCGGCAGATTGATCGGTGGCACCGATCACTCGCACCTCTGCCGCGGAGAATCGATCGGCGGGACCGATCACCCGCGACGGCGGGCTGTAACGGTTTGGGCGCGATGGCCGTTGACGCGGCGCGGGGCTGTCGGGCAGGATCGGCCGACGCGGGGGTGTGTCCGCACGGGGGAGCAGCGTGAACCTGTACGCCACCAAGGGGGCGATCAACGCAAGGCTGGTGCCGCTGGTTGACCGGCTGGCCGCCGCGGGCGTGACGCCGGACCAGATCACGCTGGCCGCTGTGCCCGTTGCACTCATCGGCAGCGTTTGCCTGCTGCTCTCCCCGCAGGCGCCGGCCCTGCTGCTGGCCATCCCCGTGCTGGCCGGGGTGCGCATCCTGCTGAACCTGCTGGACGGCAACATGGCGCGCCGGACCGGCAAGATCCACCCGCGCGGCGAGCTGTTCAACGAGCTGGGCGACCGTCTGGCCGACACCGCCTTCCTGGCCCCAGTGGCCTTCCTGCCGGGCGCCGACGCCCGCATCGTCCTGCTGGGCGTGCTGGCCGGGGTCCTTGCCTCGTACACGGGCATCACCGCCAAAGCCGCCGGGGCCGAGCGCCTGTACGGCGGCATCCTGTCCAAGCCTGGGCGCATGGCGCTGCTGGTGGTGTTCTGTGTCTGGGCAGCGATCGCTGCGCCGGACCCCACGGTCTGGACGTGGTTTGGGCCAATCCTCCTGCTCGGCACCACGCTTACGCTGCTTGAGCGCATCGTCACCGCGGTGAGGCGGCTCCCATGAACATGACGCCGCTCGACGCCGCATCGGCCGTCCTGCTTGGCGGGTCCGTCTTCGGCATCGTGGCGGCTGGGCTCTTCGCGCTGGCGAGGCGCGGCAAGACCACCGGGCTCACCCCGCGGACCGCGCTGGAACGCGCTGGCAGCTACGCGGTGCTGGGCGTGCTGCTGTTGATCGCCGCACGTGTTGGCGTGCCCGGGCTGGCGGTCCTCTTCGGCGTCATCGGCGCCGCCGGGCTCTACGAGTGGGGCCGCCTGTTTGAGCTGCCGATGCACCATCGGATTGCCATCGTGGGGGCCCACTTCGTCATCATCGGCGCCATCGCCGTTGGCGGGGTGGCCGCGGCCTACTGGCTGGTGGGCGGGCTGGTGCTGGTGGGCGCGCTGTGGCCGGTGATCCGGGCGAACACGGGGCGTGCCATGCGGGACTTGGGTTTTGCCGCCGTTGGTGTGGCGATGATCTCCGTGATGCTCGCCCACGGCGTTGCGCTGGGCGTGGAGCACGGCGAGGCGGGCATCGCGCTGGTTCTGGCGCTGGCCGTCGCCTGTGCGTTCTCGGATGTTGGCGCGTTTGTGGCCGGCAAGAAGTTTGGCAAGACCAAGCTGGCGCCAAACCTCTCGCCTAACAAGACCCGCGAGGGCGTCTTCGGCAACATCATCGGTGCGGCGCTGGGTCTGGTTGCGTTCCTGCCGGCCATCGTGCCGGCCTTTGGCGTCCCGTTCTGCGCGGTGCTGGTGCCGCTGGTGGCGGCGGGCTCAATCTGGGGCGACCTGCTGGAGAGCGCCGCCAAGCGCGAGGCGGGCGTGAAGGACGCGGGCCACTGGCTGCCCGGTTTTGGCGGCATCCTGGATCGGGTTGACTCGCTGCTGGTGACGGTGGCGCTGGGCTACTGGATCGCGAAGCTGTGGGGCGCAGGGTGATGGCGCGGCCCTGCGGGGCCGAGCGATGAAGCCCACGGCGCCAAAGGGCTGGCAGTTCTCCCGCCCGGCAATCTTCGGCCGCGAGGTGACAGCGCGGATCGTTGGCCCGTTCCTGGGCTACTTCCTGCGCGGCCCCAAGGTGATTGGCGCGGAGCATCTGGCCGAACTTGAGGGCGCCGCGATCATCTGCCCCACGCACGCCAGCCACTTCGACTTCTCTGCCATCCGCCTGGCGCTTGGGCCGCGATACCGCCGACGCCTCTCCGCATCGGCTGCCGCGGACTACTTCACGGTCAGCCGGACGCGCTGGTTCTTCGCCGCCTGGCTGGGCTCCTTCGCGTTCCGGCGCACCGGCCGCGGGGATGACTCCTTTGAGGCCGCCGCCGGGTTGCTGGACGAGGGCTGGAACGTGCTGGTCTTCCCCGAGGGGACGCGCAGCATGACCGGCACCATCGGCCCGTTCAAGCCCGGAGCCGGGCTGCTGGCCACGCTGACGGGGCGGCAGGTGCTGCCCGTACGGATCATCGGCATTGCCGCTGTGCTGCCAAAAGGATCCCGCTGGCCGCATCGGGCGCCGGTGGAGGTGCGCTTTGGGGCGCCGATGCGCGCGATGCCCGGCGAGCACGCCCGCGAGTTCACGAGGCGGCTTGAGGCCGCGGTTCTTGCCCTGTAGGCGGGCGGCCAAGGCCGCACGCGCACCCAGCCCACGGAGGACGCATTGACACCGCGGATTGGCTATATCGGTCTGGGCAGCCTTGGCCGCCACCTGGCGAACAGCCTGCTGCAGGCGGGCTTTCCGCTGACGGTCTACGACATCCACAAGGAAGCGGCCGCCGACCTGCTCGCCGCCGGCGCCGTCTGGGCTGACTCCGCCGCCGATGTGGCGCGCGCGTCCGACACGATGATCACCTGCCTGCCCTCGCCCGAGATCGTCACGGCGACGGTGGAGGGACCCGGCGGCATCCTGGAGGGGCTCGCCGCGGGCGGCACCTGGATTGACATGAGCACCAACGACCTGCACGAGCTCAAGCGCCTCGCTGCGCTGGCGGCGGCGCAGGGCGTGGCCACGCTCGAGGCGCCCGTGACCGGCGGCGTCCACCGCGCGGCCGCGGGGATGATCTGCGTGATGGTTGGTGGCGACAAGGCGGTGTTCGAGCGCCACATGCCGGCCTTTGAGGCGATGGGAGGCAAGGTCTTCTACATCGGCGAACTGGGCCAGGCATCGGTGATCAAGGTGATCACCAACATGCTCGCCTTCATTCACCTGGTTGCCGATGGCGAGGCCCTCATGCTGGCCAAGGCAGGCGGCGTGGACCTCGGGCTTGCGTGGGACGTGATCAAGGCCAGCTCCGGCAACAGCTTCGTCCACGAGACGGAGGGCCAGCTGATCCTCAACGGCAGCTACCAGATCAACTTCACGATGGATCTCGCGCGCAAGGACCTCCACTTTGCGCACCAGATGGGCCGCGAGTTTGGCGTGCCGCTGGAGCTCGCCAGCATGACGGAGCAGATCTTCGCCCGCGGCCGCGCAACGTACGGCGGCGGCGCCCAGTCCACGATGATCGTCAAGCTGCTTGAGGATGCGGTGGGTACCAATCTGCGAGCGCCCGGTTTTCCCGCTGAGTTGGCGCCAGAATGAGGGGACACGAGCGCTAGAGGCGCAGGGAGGGCACGCCGATGTCGATCCGCAAGCTCAACGCCCGCGAATACCTGGTCAACCTGGTGGCCGTCACCGCGCTGATGCCGGTGTACGGCCGCCGGGAGCACGCGGCCCGGCCCGCGCTTGACGCCTTTGCCTTCCGGCGCGCCCGCGACATGGCGGTGCACGCCGGCGCGCACGTGCCCGTCTACCGGGAGCTGTACGCGGCAGCCGGCGTTGATCCGCGGGCCGTCGCCTCCTGGGAGGACTTTCGGCGCCTGCCGCTGATGGACAAGACGACCATCCGCGAAGGCTGGCCTTCCCGCTCCGTCGCGGAGGGCTCCAACCTGGACGACTGCATCCTCAGCACCTCGTCCGGCTCGTCCGGCATGGTGATGACGATCCCCCACCTTGGCGACCGTATGTGGCCGTATTTGATCTCCGGCCAGCGGATGCTGCGCTGGGCCACCGGGGACCGCTACCCGTTCTGGTATCGCCAGGCCTACGTCTACACGTCCGAGTACCCGCTGCTCCACGTGCCGGGGTTCTACCCGCTGGTGTTCATCCCCACGTCAGCCGATCCGGAGCGGCTGCTGGACCAACTCGAGGCGCTCAAGCCGCACCTGCTGCACACGTACCCCACGGTGCTGCGGGACCTCATCGCGCTGGCGCCGGAGCGCATGGCGGCGCTTCGCCTCCGCGGGTGCTCAGTTGGCTCGGAGCTGTCCACGCAGGCGGAGCGCGACGGGTGGGCCGCCGTGCTCGGTATCCGCGTCTGCGACGAGTACAGCTCCGAGGAGCTTGGCCGGATCGCCTCGCAGTGCCCGGAGGGCCGCTACCACCTGCACGAGGACGTGGTCCTCACCGAAACCGTGGACGACGACGGCCAGACGACCACCGGCGTCGGTGAGGTGGTGGGCACCGAGTTCCACAATCGGACGATGCCGTTTGTACGCTACCGCCAGGGCGACCTTGCGCGGATCATCGACGAGGGCTGTCCCTGCGGACGCCACACGCGGCTGCTGGTGGACCTTGTGGGCCGGCGCAACGACGGCTTCCTGCTGCGCGACGGGCGTCGGCTGCCGGCAGGCTTCCTGCTGGACGTGTCGTACCGGGCAATCCTGGGCGATCCGGACCTTGTCACTTCCTATCGCTTTGTCCAGCGTGACCCGGACACGGCGGTGTTTGAGGTGGTGCCGGGGACGTCATGGCGTGAGAGCTCGGCGGCCGCGGTGGTCGCGTCGCTGACGGCTGAGTTGCCCGCCTCGCTTGCGGTGTCGGTGGCCGAGGTGGCCGAGATCCCGCGCAGCGCAGGCGGCAAGCGCCAAACCGTCGTGCGGGCCTTCTGAGCCCGGCCGGGCGCGCCATGGCGATCACGTTTACCCGCGCTTGGGAAGACGACCGGCTCGATGCCGAGCTGCTGGCGGTCGCGCCGGGCTCGCGCGTGCTCGTGGTGGCGGCAGCCGGCGATGCGGCGCTTGCGCTAGCGGCCGATGGCGCCGATGTGGTGGCCGTCGATCTCAACCCGGAGCAGCTTCGGCTGACCGCGCTGAAGCTGGCCGCGGCCCGGGTGCTGGACCCTGAGACGCTCCACCGCTGGTTTGAGGTGGGGCGCGATCCGTCGGCGCCAGCGGCCTACCGCGAGCGGGTCCGGGCCGGGCTGGCGCCCGAGGACGCGGCGTTCTGGGATGCGCACATCGGCATGGTGGCGCGCGGCCTCCACGGGCATGGCGGTGTCGGGCGCCCGTTCCTCTGGCTTGGGCGCGCGGTCCGCGTTGTGCGGCCGCGACTGGCGGGGGTCATCGAGCGCTCGCAGGATCCCTCCACGCAGGCCGAGTTCTGGCGGCGGCGCGTGCGGCCGGTGATCTTTGGGCGGCTCTCGCACTGGGTGGCGGCCAACACCAGCGTGCTCGCGCCCATGGCGCCCAACCCGGACGAACTGGAGCGGATGCGCCACGGCGGCTGGTCCCACGGGCTGGAGGCGCGGGTGGACGCGGTGGTTGCGTCAACGCTGGTGCGGCGGCATCCGTGGTGGCGGCCGGCGTTCTCGGGGCGGCCGGCGGATCCGGGCGATGGCGCGGCCTGGCTGGACCCGGCGCGCGTGGCGGCGCTGGCGGCGTCACCCCGGCTGGAACTGGTTCACGGCGACTTGACGGCCGTCCTGCGCGCGCAGCCCCAGGCTTCGCTGGCGGCCATCTCCGTCTCCAACGTGCCGGACTGGCTGGACCCGGCTTCCACGGCTGCTCTGGCGGCCGCGGTCCGAGACGCGCTGGCACCCGGCGGCCGTGTGCTGGTACGCCGCGTCGTGGCCGATGTCACAGACGCGTTCGTGGCCGCCGGCCTCAACCGCGACCCGGTCTCGGACGACCTGGCGTCCCGCGACCGAACCGCGCTCTACGAGCGGGTGGACCTGTACCGCCGCGCGGAGTGAGCCACCAAGGTGAACATCGAACGGTCCGACCCGTGCATTCGTCCATGATGGCGACAACCCAGCGCTGCGCATCGAAGGGAAGGGCATGGCCAACGAGGGGGCACCTCCGCTGACCGCGGATGAGGCCATCCGCCGCATGCTGCTCACCCGGGTCGACGACGCGTTCCGGCTGGCCGCGTTCATCCTGGGCGACGCAGTCGCGGCGGAGGACCTTGTGCAGGAGGCCGCCCTGCTCGCGTGGGACCGGCGCCGGAGCCTGCGCGACGCCCGGGCCGCAGATGGCTGGTTCACCCAGATCCTCGTCAACCTCTGCCGGGACGAACTCCGCCGACGCGCCCGGCGACCCCGTCTCGTCGCCCTCGACCCCGCCGTCGGGCACGGCACGGCCACAACGCCCGCTCCCGCGAGCGACCTCGCACCGGCGATCGCCAGGCTGACGGCCGACGAGCAGACACTCCTCGCGCTGCGGTTCGGGCGCCAGCTCACGATCCCCGAGATCGCGGGCCAACTCGACATCCCCGAGGGCACGGTGAAGTCCCGCCTCCACGCAACCCTGCAGCACCTGCGCGCCGCGGTCGATGCCGAACGACGCGCCGAGGAGCGTGTCCGATGACCGACGACGACCTCGAGCAGCGGCTCCGCTCCCACTACCGGGCGATCGACCCCGGGTTCGCTCCGCCCATGGTTGGCCGTCGTGTAGCGGCGGCGCTGGAGCAGCGGGCGAGCCGGCCGATGCCGCGCTCCCGGCTGAACCGGGCGTACGCAGGCCTGATGGCCGCGGTCGTGGTTGGGGCGATCGGGCTCACGGTCGGGCTCACCCTCGGGCTTCAGCCGGGCGGCTTCCTCGGCCAGCCGGGATCGCCGTCGACGGCGCCGCTAGCCCCGACGATGCCCCAGTCGCCATCACCGGGCGTTCCGTCAAGCCTAGGCCCGACGACGTCGCCGACGCAGCTTCCCGCTGGCCCCGACATCGAAGCAGGCGCGATGGTTGACGCGCTCCACGGCTGGGCAGTGACCAATGGCCGGCTGTGGGTCACGGCCGACGGCGGGGCAACATGGCGCGACGCGACGCCGCCGAGCGGGTTCGCGGTAGCGTCGGCTGGCTACCTCCTCGGCGTCGCCTTCGCGGATGCCCAGCACGGCTGGGCGGCTTTCAACGAGGCGTTCACGAGCCCAAGCGATGCCTCCTACGGACGCGTCGACGTCTGGCGCACCGCCGACGGCGGGCAGACCTGGACCAAGACGCAGCTGCCGAAGGCGCGCTTCGCCGTCTTCGGGGAGCTCATGCCCCGAGTCCAGTTCGACGTCCTCGACGCCACCCACGTGTTCGCGTTCCAGAGCGGCAACGGCGCAAAGGGGAAGAACGACAGCGACCTGTTCTGGACGGCCGACGGCGGGGGGACCTGGTCCGCGGACCGCCCGACCGGTTCTGGCAGCGTGGGCATCGAGGGGTCCATCGCCTTCGCCACGGCCATGGACGGGGTGGTCGTCAACACGTGGCACGGGGCCGGCATCTCCGTCACCCAGGATGGCGGCCGGACGTGGACCGACGCCGCGTGGCCCGCGTCGGCCGCCGTCTCGGCGGGCGGGCAGGGCTCCTTCGGCCAGCCGGTCTTCTTCGGCGGGCGCACCGGCCTCATGACCTTCCTCCCCGACGGGCTCGTCGACACCCCGGTGTACCGAACCACCGACGCCGGGTCCTCGTGGGCGCCGTCAGCGACGATCCCGGCCGGAGTCACCGCGGTCTCGTTCCTCGATCTGCAGCGATGGATCGCGATCAGCGGAACCGAGGTGTTCCGCACCACCGACGGCGGCCAGACATGGGCGCACAGCCCCGCCGCCGGCCTGCCGGGCATCCCGGGTTCGTTCCTGATGACCGATGCCCAGCGCGGCTCGGCGCTGGCGTCGATGGGCGACTGCGGGGTCATCAAGAGCAGGTGCAACACCCGGACCGGGCTGTACGCCACCGTCGACGGCGGATCGACCTGGACGCAACTCTGGCCGAAGTGAGGGCCGGCTGAGCCTCCCGACCAGTTGATCGCGCACAGCGCGACGTGCGCCACGGCGTGGACGGCGAGCATCAGGCGGTCGAAGCGGCGCAGGAACGCTGGCGCCGCGGTCAGAGACGCGCTGGCGTCCCTCGACGGGACCGCTGCCCGAGCGGGTGGACCTCGACCGCCGCTAGGGCCGCACGTACCGCCACAGCGTCTTGGTTGCCTTGTGGCCGTGCGTGTCCGTCACGATGACCTTGACGGTATGCCAGCCAAGGCGGCTGAACCGCAGGTTCACCGTCCGGCCCACATGAACGCGGACGCCATCCACGTACCAGCTGTACCGCAGCGTCCCGATGAGGCCCTTTGACGTTGCCGCGGCGTAGTACCAGTGGGAGCGGTGGATGGTGGTCGCCATGCTGGGCGCCACCTTGACGGCGATCACCTTGGGGTCAACGCCGGCACCCGCGAAGTTGGGACCGCCGTACTCGGGCGTACCAGAGTCGTTGTAGAACACCGCGATCGTCCCCGGCACTTTGGCCCGGAAGGTGAAGGTGAGCGCAAAACCGTCTGCGCTGGCGAAGGCTTGCGCGCAGTTGCAGCCGCTGTAGGCGTCCCAGTGGGCACCGTTGGGTGGCACGGTGTAGCCGCCAAACGGGTGGGCGGTGGCCGTCACGAGGTCACCCTGGCGTGTGCCGTGCGGCATGCTCAGCCACACGCCTGGGAGATTGCTCTCGGTGATCCCGGAGCCAGCAGGCACGCCGTTTGTGCCGTGGACGAAGGTGTACGGGACGTATACCCCGTAGACCCCGCCCGAGTAGCCAAACGTAAACTCCCACAGCCCGGGGGCGCTGTACGGCACGGTAAACGTCCATGGGCCGCAGAACCCGCCGTCCCCCTTGCCGCGGAGCAGCACGGATCCAAAGGTCTCGTCATAGACGTACTGGAACGGCGTTGTCAGGTTGCCCCAGAGCAGCTCGAAGTCGCACACCGCGGTAGCCGGAAACTGGTACCCATCCGGAAAGGCCGGCGTGAACACCGGGGTCAGGGTCATCTGGCTGCCGCTCACCCATGGACCGGACTGGGTGATGGTCACCGACGTTGGGGTTGGCAGCACCTCGGCGCTGACGGCAGCTGGCAGCGCCGTGACAACGATCGAACTCAGGATCAGCCCGAGGCCGATGCTGCGAAGCCGCCGTGTCGTCATGCGTCCCTCCCGTGGGCGCGGCTGCTGTACGCCGGGCCCCTGCTGTTCAACCACTATCGATCCGGCGGTTGGCTGGGTCAAGGCCGGAGCGCGTGGCTAGCTCCAGTACACCGCGTACAGCGCGAGGTATGCCACGGCGTACACCGCGAGAACCAGCCGGTCGAAGCGGCGCAGGAACGCGGGCGCCGCCGAGCCAAGGATCGCCAGCACCAGCACCACCGGGCCGACGCGCGCGATGCGGTTGAGCACGACGCCCGCCGCAAGGCCCAGCGGGCTGCCGGGGCCAATCGCCCAGGCAAACGTGTAGACCTTGAGCGGCGTGCCGGGGCCAAGCTGCGCCATCGACAGGGGATCGCCGGCGGCTACGGCGCGGGCGGCGTCGGCCAGCATGGGCGGGTGGATCGCCGGCAGCGCCAGCAGCATCGAGCGCACGGCGTCAGGCGCGGCAAGGCTCAACGCCCAGAGCACCGCAGAGCCCGCGAGGCTGCCAAGCGTCATCGCCAC
The DNA here is from genome assembly GCA_903924005.1 of uncultured Chloroflexota bacterium. Classification (GTDB taxonomy): domain Bacteria; phylum Chloroflexota; class Limnocylindria; order Limnocylindrales; family CSP1-4; genus CAIXZV01. The sequence goes on from CAIXZV010000408.1 coordinate 9,964, forward strand.
GAACAGGCGCACGGCGCGGCACGGCATGATCAGCGCCAGCAGACCCACGATGACGTCCGGGATGATCGGCCAGGCGATGGCCTCAGCGAAGGCCCACGTGGCGACAACCGCGAGCCCGATGGGGCCGAGTGCGAGCGCTTCGAGCCGACGGAACGGCGCGTCGCGGTTGGCGGGGACCGCGGTCATGCCGATCAAGCGTCGCCGGAGACGCAGAACTCGTTGCCGGCGGGATCGGCCATCACGGTCCAGCCGAAGTCATCAAGCGTGTGCTCAGCCAACACGGTCGCACCAAGCGCCACCAGGCGGACCACCTCGTCGGCGCGGACGTCGGCGCGAAAGTCGAGATGCACGCGGTTCTTCGCGATCTTCGGCTCCGGGACCTTCTGGAACAGGATGGGCGGACGGCCGGTGGCGGGTTCGCCATCGGGGACCAGCGCCACGTACTGCTCGTTCACCGCGTGGCGCGTGTAGCCCAAGGCTGCGGCCCAGAAGTCCACGACGGTGCCGTGGTCGGCGCAGTCGATGACCACCTCGGTGACCCGCAAGCTCATCGCCTCACCCCTCCTCAAACCCGCCCAAATCCACGCGCTTCACGGTGTACGGATCGCCAACTTGGGCAACGCCGATGCCGCTGTCGAACATCAGCCGCGCCAGATCGGCGCCGTCAAGCGCGACGACGCGGGGCTGGACGCCGCGGAGCCAGGCTCGCGCCTCGGGGTCCACGGTGCCGGTGGTGATGTACACGCCGCGGCTAGCCTGCCGGTCCCGGGCGGTGGCCACGAGATCCTCTGCGGCCGGCCGGCCAAGCGGCAGTTCCCATTGCCCGGCGCGGACCAGCACAAGATCAAGTCCCAGCCGATCTGCAGCGACGACGCCCTCGATACCGCCGTCGTCCGACGGACCGATGGAGCGTGCCGCTTCGGCCCGGGTGCCGCCGTAGCCCATGGCGACCAAGAGCGCGACCACCAGCCGCTCGAACACGGGCAGCGAGGCGGTCCTCACGCGCTCCAGGAGTTGCGCCTCTACGGCTGCGCGGAGCGTGGCGTAGGCGGCTTCGAGCGCCTCTTCGGGCGTGAGCGCGGGGACTGGCTCGGCGTCGGGTTTCGGTGCCGGTTCGGCGGCTGCGGCAGCGGGGCTCGCCGGGACAGGCGCGCCAGTCCGCTTGCGGGTGCCGCTGGTGCGGATCGCCCGAAATTCCGGGTACCGCATCAGCTCGTGGATGCCCAAGTGGGAGGGCTGCTCCGCCAGCAGCGCCAGCCCGCGCTCCGTGACCTTGAATCGGCCGCGCTTCGTCGCGGCCAGCAGCCCGGCCGCTCGCAGGTACGTGGATGACCAGGCGAGACGGTTGTAGAAGGTTCGAGCGAGGCCGCTGGGGTTGCGCTGGTCCAACTCGCCGGCGGTCAGGCCGAGATCGGCAGCCATCGTCACAACGGCGCCCGCGAGCGCGTGCTCGTCGCGGTCGGCGGTCAGCCGAAGCAGCGGCAGGAGCAGCGC
>CAIXZV010000409.1 GCA_903924005.1 uncultured Chloroflexota bacterium
GACCCTCCGGCACAGTGAGAGTGCGGCGAGGCCGCACAACGGGGAGCGAGAGAATGACGATCACCAAGTCTCTGCGGCTGGCCGGATGGCTGGCTTCGGCGGCACTCGTGGGGGCCGCGCTGTTTGCGCCGGTCGCCGTGTCCGCCCACAACGGCGGCTCCAGCGAGGGCAGCCACAACGACAGCTGCGCATCGGCGTCACCGTCGTTCACCACCGGCGACCACGTCGGCGGCAGCAGCGACAACTGCCAGAGCCCGGACCCGAGCAGCTGCTCAACCTTCGGCACTGACCACAGCGGCAGCGTCAAGGGTAGCGAGGGCAGCGACGGCAACCACCACGACTGCGAGACCCCTGACCCGACCAGCTGCGCGACAGCCTCGCCGGCTATTGGTCACGGCTCGTCCGTTGGTGACTGCAACCACCACGACAACGACTGCGACGACGCAACCGCGGCTCCGCTGCACGACGCGCAGGTTGGCGGCCACGACGATGGTCAGGGCGACGATGTCTGCCCAACGCCCACGCCCACGCCCACCCTGGAGCCCACGCCCTCGCCAACCGAGGTGCCCACACCCACTCCGACGGTGTCCGTCTCCCCGAACCTGCCGAGCGGCAACGTCGGCGGTGAGACCGGCAACCCGAACGTGACCCCGCCGCCCACCGATGGTGGCGCGACCGTGGCAGCCGCCGCCTCGCACAGCTGGACCACCCTCCTGCTGGCAGTCGCCGGCCTCCTGGCCAGCGTCCTCATCCTGACCCCGGCTGCGATCCGCCGCCGCCGGTAGCCTCCCCGGGTCCGGGGACAGACCCGGACGGCCTCGCTCGAACTGAATAGGGACCGGAGCCCTCGGGTTCCGGTCCCTTTCTTTTTGGTGCGTAGTGGCACCACTACCGTTTCCTTGGCGCGCCATGTGGTGCGGTTGGCAGTGGTTTAGCGTGGCTTCTGGTACTGGACCGATAGGGATTTAGGGCCGACAATGACGGTGCCGCCAGTCATGGCGGATGCCGGGCGACCTGCCCGGGGGTGTGGGCCAGCAGGCCGTCACACCGGGGAGCGAGTGATGAACGCGAAGAAGCTGCTCATGCCGGCCGGTTGGCTGGCGGTGGCTGCCCTTCTGGTGACGGCGATGTTTGCGCCGGTCGCATCGGCGAACGACAGCAATCATGGCGATGGCTGGCACTTTGACGGCCACTGGCACTGGGAGTGCGACCGTGGCACGCCAACCACTGGGCCGGTCACGGTTGATCACGGCACCGGCGTTGCCGGGTGGGATTGGCACCACGACTGGTCGAGGGAATGCTGGAAGCCCAGCGCGGATCCCTGCGCCAGCGCCCACCCTGAGGCGCCAACCTCGGTGACGCACCATGACGTGGCGTGCCCAACGCCCACGCCCACGCCCACCCTGGAGCCCACGCCCTCGCCCACAGAGGTGCCCACACCCACTCCGTCGGTGTCGGTTTCCCCGAACCTGCCAAGCGGCAACGTCGGGGGTGAGACCGGCAATCCAAACATCACACCCCCGCCAACGGATGGCGTGGCGGCCGTCGCCGCGGTCGCGCGCAGCTGGAGCACCCTGCTGCTTGCGATCATCGGCCTCCTCGCCAGCGTGCTGATCCTCACGCCGATGGCCATCCGCCGCCGCCGCTAGCTCCCCGGCTCCGGCAACCGCCGAGTGGTATGTCAGTCGGCTGAACGGCCCACAGTGAAGAACCGGAGCCTTCGGGCTCCGGTTCTTCGTTTGCGGCTGCTGCAGGGCGGCCTAGATCTCGATACGGGTCCCTGGCCAGACGAATGCCACCGGGCCGCCATAGAGGGCCTGCACGGACGCCAGGGTGGCCTCCGGGTCGCGCTGCAAGAGGATGTGCGTAAGCAGGACGCGGCCGGGTCTGGTTCGCGCGGCAAGCTCGCCAACCTGGGGGCCCGTCAGGTGCGCCACGCCTGCAGGTCCCGGCCCAACCCCAAAGGCAACTTCCACCAGGAGGGCATCTCCTGGGCGGATGAGGGGCGCCAGATCGTCGATGCTGCCGCAGTCGCCGCTATACACAAGCCCCGGTCCGTCGCCGCTTGCAGGCGCAACACGGAACGCGTAGCTCTCCTCGGTGTGCCAGACCTTGCGCGACTCAAGCGTCAGATCGCCGATCGTTCGGGTTGTCTCGCCCAGGACATCGGTGTCGAGCGCCTGGGCTGTAAAGCCAGGCTCGGCGTGGAGCGCGTCAAGCCGGCCGTCAAGCCCGCTGGGGCCTAGAACGCGCATCCGGCGCGGCGGATTGAACTCGTAGCGCAGGTAGTGGCGCATCGGCACAAGGTCCACAAAGTGGTCCGGGTGCAGGTGGCTGATCACCACCGCGTCAAGGGCCTCTGGGCGACGGTCCGCGAAGATCCGCGAGAACGAGCCGTGGCCAAGGTCAAGCAGCAGGGTTGTGGAGCCGTGCATCACGAGATACGCGGCGCCTGCGGCGTTGTAGACGTCGGTATACGCGGGGCCAGCCCCCAAGACGCTCAGGCGCATGCCTACCTCTTCAAGCCCGATATCGGCACGTCCACCCGCCCCGCCCCGCGCCGAAACGCGAGCGCCGCAAACCCGGCGGCCGACGCAAGACGGTAGGCCTCGGCGAGACCGTACCCAAACCATTCGGTCCGGTGCGCATCCGAGCCGACGGCCACGTGCCTGCCGCCAAGCTCCCGGTAGCGTGCCACGATGTTGGCCGCCGGGTACGTCTCGCGCGGCAGTTGGCGCAGACCCGACGCGTTCACCTCAAGCGCCGTGCCCGTGTCGATCATCGCTGCAAGCACCGGCTCATACAGTTCGGGTGCCTTCGCCAGGTCTGCGGGCAAGACGTGGGGCACGAGGTAGCGCTTCACGAAGTCCATGTGGCCAATCGTGTCGAACAGGCCGCTGTGCGCCGCGCCGATCACCTCGTCAAAGTACGGAGCCACCACGTCTGCCAGGCGCTTGCCCGCGACAAACGAGGCCACGTTGGATGCTTTGTACGGCGACTCGGCGCTGATGTGGACGCTGCCGATGACGTAGTCATGCGGGTGTCGCTTGAGCCACCCGCGGATGTCGTCCTCATACGCTCGCTCGTACGTGATCTCCACGCCAAACCGAATGGCCAGCCCCTGTGGCGCCCAGCGTTTGGCTGCCTCGCGCACATCGCGCTCACGGTCCGCAAACGACGCGAAGCCATAGGCGGGCATCGCGGGATCGAAGTCCACGTGGTCGGTGATGGCAAGTTCGGCTAGGCCCCGGTCTACGGCTAGGACGCAGTACGCCTCAAGCATCGCGTTTGCGTCGGGCGAGCGGACCGTGTGCAGATGTGCGTCCAGCGGCAGCGAGACGGGTACGGCAAGCCCCGCGGCGGTGCCCGCCAGAAAGACCTCGCGCTCAATCTCCGCGCGGTCGCGCGTGTCGCTCACCGCTAGCCCGCGATGACGCCGAGCTCGCGCCCGACACGGTCGAACGCGGCGAGTGCCTGATCCAGCTGATCGTCGGTGTGCGCAGCGGTCACGATGGTCCTGATCCGCGCCCGGTCCAGCGCCACCGTCGGGAAGATGACCGAGGTACCGAACACGCCTTCCTCAAACAGGCGGCTGCTAAACCTGATGGTTGTCTCGCTGTTGCCCAGCATGACCGGTGTGATTGGCGTCTCCGAGTGCCCCGTGTTGAAGCCCAGACGCGTCAGCTCCGTCTTGAACCGGCGGGTGTTGGCCCAAAGGCGCTCAATCAGCCAGGGTTCGTCCACCATGATCTTGATGGCCTCGCTGCAGGCTGCGGCAACAGCCGGCGGGTGGCTGGTGGAGAACAGGAACGGCCGCGCCCGCTGGACCAGGATGTCGCGCAGGTTCTGGGACCCGGCCACGTAGCCGCCCAGCACGCCCACGGCCTTGCTCAGCGTTCCCACCTGGATGGCCACCCGGCCCTCAAGCCCGAAATGGCTGACGGAGCCGCGCCCGTCCTTGCCCAGCACGCCCGAGGCATGGGCGTCGTCCACCATGACCGCGGCACCGTAGGCTTCGGCCGCCTCCACGATCGCCGGCAGCGGCGCGATGTCGCCGTCCATGGAGAAGACGCCGTCGGTCACCACCAGGATCAGCCGGTAGGGCTGGCCGTGGCCGTCGCGGCCCGCTGTGACCGCCTCCGCGAGCACCGCGCGCAGGGATTCTGGGTCCGCGTGCTTGAACACCTTGCGCGGCGCCTTCGAGAGGCGCATGCCGTCAATGATCGAGGCGTGGTTGAGCTCGTCCGAGACGATGAGGTCTGCCTCACCTGTGATGGTGGGGATGACGCCGGTGTTTGCGGTGAAGCCGCTCTGGAAGGTGAGGACGGCCTCGGTGTGCTTGAAGGCGGCCAGCTCCGCCTCCAGCGCTTCGTGCAGCGTCATGGTCCCAGCGATCGTCCGCACGGCGCCAGCGCCCGCGCCATAGCGCTCCACGGCCTCGATGGCCGCACGCTTCATCCGTGGGTGGTGCGACAGCCCCAGGTAGTCGTTGGAAGAGAGGCTGATGACCTCGCGCCCGTCCATGACCGCCACGGGCCCCTGCGCCGAGGACATCACGCGCAGCGGCCGGTACAGGTGGTTCTCGCGCATGGCGGCAAGCTCATCGCCGATAAACGCGAGGGGATCGGGTCTGCCAGCTGGGTCCATCGTGATGCCTCCTCCGCGCCCGACGCGGCCTACGCGGTCCAGTCCAGGATGACCTTGCCTGAGTCCCCGGAGCGGGCCGTGGCAAAGGCCTCCGCAAAGTCGCGGAACCCGAAGCGATGGGTGATCGCTGGCCGGATGTCCAGACCGGACTGGAGCATCACGGTCATCTTGTACCAAGTCTCGTACATCTCACGGCCGTAGATGCCGCGGATGGTGAGCAACTTGAAGACAATCTCGTTGACGTCGATGGCGATGTCCTCGGTGGGGATGCCGAGGATGGCGATGGATCCGCCGTGCGCCATGGCGTCGATGGCGCCGCGGACGGCGGCCGGGTTGCCGCTCATCTCCAGGGCCACATCAAAGCCCTCAACCATCCCAAGCTCCGCCATGACCTCCTTGATGTCCTGCGTCCGGGGATCCACAACCGCGGTGGCGCCCATCTGCTTGGCCAGCGCGCGGCGGACCGGGTTTGGCTCCGACACCACGACGAACCGAGCGCCGGCATGCCGGGCGACGGCGGTGGCCATCAGGCCGATGGGTCCGGCACCCGTGACCAGGACGTCTTCGCCAAGGACCGGGAACGCAAGCGCCGTGTGGACCGCGTTGCCAAACGGGTCAAAGATGGCAGCGACATCCTCGTCAACGCCCGGCCAGTGGTGCCAGATGTTGGTCATCGGCAGCGCCACGTACTCCGCAAAGGCGCCGTCGCGGCCCACGCCAAGACCCACCGTGTGGGCGCAGAGGTGGCGCCGCCCGGCCATGCAGTGACGGCAGCGCCCGCAGGTGACGTGGCCCTCGCCGCTGACGATGTTGCCGGGGCGGAAGTCGCTGACGTTGGCGCCAACCTCCACAATCTCGCCCACAAACTCGTGGCCCGCGATCAGCGGGGGGTTGATGGTCTTGGCGGCCCACGGATCCCACGACTCGATATGGAGGTCCGTGCCGCAGATCCCCGTCTTGTGCACGCGGATCAGGACGTCGTTGATCCCCAGGTTGGGTTCCGGCACCTCGGTCAGCGTGAGACCCGGACCGGCTGCCGTCTTGACGAGAGCGAGCATGGCGCCTCCTGCAGGGGGCGGTCGCGTCGAGGTCAGGCCTCGAAGCGCCGGTCTTCGGTCCAGTCGATGATCGGGTTGGTGACCGTGCCGATGCCCTCAATCTCGCACCGGACGAAGTCGCCGGGCTGGAGGAAGACGGGCGGATCGCGGAAGACGCCCACACCCGCGGGTGTGCCGGTGATCACTAGATCGCCCGCCTCGAGGGTGACAGACTCGGAGATCATCGCGATGAGCGCGGCAACCCCGTGGATCATGTTGGCCGTGTTGCCGTCCTGCATCAAGACGTCGGTCCCCGCGTCCGGCCCGGTGGCAGGGGTCCGCCAGGAGCGGAGCCGCAGCCCGGCGGCCGGGTCCAGCTCGTCCGGCGTCACCATCACGGGGCCCACGGGCAGGAACGTGTCGGCGCCCTTGGCGCGCAGCCACTGGCCGTCGCCCTTCTTTCCCTCGGCGAGCGCCTGCGGGTTGCCCTGCCAGTCGCGGGCGCTGATGTCGTTGGCCACCACGTAGCCCGCCACGCAGGCCATCGCCCGCTCCACGGGCACGCGCCGCGCCCGTCGGCCAATGACCACGCCCAACTCCACCTCGAGGTCCATCGCACGGGTGTCTGCGTGCCGGATCACCGGATCGCCGTCGCCCACAAGGGCGTTGCCAAACTTGGCAAACATCAGGGGGCGCTCGGGTGCGGCTCGACCACCCTCAGCCGCGTGGTCGGCGTAATTGAGGCCGATCCCGACGATCTTCTCGCCAAGGTCCACCGCGTCAATCGCCGCGGACGGGCGCCGCTTGTCGGTGCTGATCAGGGGTGCGCCCGCCTTGATGGCCTTGTGGGCAGCCTTTGCCAGGCGCTGCCGCCAGTCTGGTTCCAGCTTGAGCATGGCGCCGATGCCAAGGCGCGTGTCAATCGTCAGACCGCCGCGCTTCTCCATCTGGGCCCCGGTCAGCAGCCGTCCACCCACGAGCACCCCAAAGCGCTCGTCCCCGTAGCGGTCTCGGTAGGCGTACAGGCGCATGACGGTTGTCCTCCTTGACCGGTTCGGCCGCCGGCTCTTAGCTTGGCGACGGTGTGGGCGCCGCAGACGCAGCCGCGGACGGCGCTGGGGCTGCGCATTGGGGCTCGGGCGGAGCGATCCACTTGCCCGCGATGTCCACCCGTTCGGCGTATCGCGTATAGAACTCGCTGATCTTCGCAGCATCGAGCGTGTCCAGATAGAGCACCCTGTCCCAGACGAGGGCCGCGAACCGCGTCGGCATCTCTTCGAAGCGGGCAATCACCGGGCCGATGCTCCCGGCAGGAATGCCGCAGAGGGCGCTGGCCGGGAAGCCCGCGCTGAACGTCCGGAGACTTGCGATGGCCGCGTCGTCACAGGCGCCCTTGGTGCACGAGTAGAGCAGCACAAGGCCGCCGTGCTCGAGGTTGTGAACCCAGCCGTTGGGGACGCTGCCGTCGTCCGGCCCGTACACCGTGGGGGTCAGCGGCCCGTAGCCAACCTTGGCGATGTGCTTGCCCGAGGCTGGCGGACACACCGGGTAGGTGATCTTGTCCCCAGTCTGGACGTGGCCGTTGCCCATATCGGGCTGGACTTGGCCAAGCTCACCCGCGACGGGGGATGCAACCGTGTCGATGCCGGTGCACGCATAGGCAGGCGATGCTGCGGCGGCGAAGACGAAGACAAGCCCGCCGCCCGCGAGCACGACGAGCAGCAGCGCAAGCAGCGGCGTTCGCAGGCGCTGCATCGCGGTCTGCGGCTCGGGGTGCTGCCGGTTGGTCTCGCGGCGGACGGCGTGGCTGGTGCCGGGGCCGGACTTTGGCGGCGGACTGGTCCGGCGGTTCGGATCGCTCACGTCAGGTGCTGCTCCGTGTGGGCTCGGCGGGCATCGGGGACGGTCGGCCGCCGGGGTCGGCGTGCGTGGTGGCGCCGCCGACGGCGCAAGCGTAGCGCCCGGAGCCCGCAACGGCGTCAGACGGGGTCAGCAGATCAGGGCTCGTTGAGCCAGAGCCTCACCGACGGGCGCGTCAAGCCTGCGAACAAGGCCACAGCGGTCACCGCCACGAAGAGCGCGGCGAGCGGCTGTGCGCAACCGGATTGCCGATGACGGCGTAGCGGGCACGGGTGGGGGAATCGGTCATGAATGA
>CAIXZV010000410.1 GCA_903924005.1 uncultured Chloroflexota bacterium
CCCATCGTCGCACGCGCGCTCGTGACGGCCATGCGGCAGGCCGCTCGCTCACGTGAGATCGCGGAGCTTGCCGTTCGGTGGCGCGAGGCCGGCGTCGTGGGCTTCGACATCGCCGGACCCGAGGCCGGCTACCGGCCCACGCGCCACCTTGACGCGTTTGAACACATCCACCGCGAGAACTTCCACACGACCATCCACGCGGGCGAGAGCTTTGGCCTGCCGTCCATCTGGGAGGCGCTCCAGCTCTGCGGGGCGGAACGCCTGGGCCACGGCGTGCGGATCATCGACGACATCACCGTGCGTCCTGACGGATCCGTGGCCATGGGCCGCCTCGCCACGTTCGTCCGCGACCGGCGGGTGCCGCTGGAGCTGTGCCCCACATCCAACGTCCACACCGGAGCCGCGGCGTCCATCGCCGAGCACCCCATCAACCTGCTTCGGCGTCTCCGCTTCCGCGTCACGGTAAATACCGACAACCGCCTGATGAGCGGTGTGTCCATGTCGTCCGAGTTTGCGGCGCTCGATGCCGCCTTCGGCATCGGCCTTGGCGAGATGGAGTGGCTGACGATCAACGCGCTCAAGTCTGCGTTCATCTCGTTTGACGAGCGGCTCCGGCTGATCAACGAAGTGGTGAAGCCCGGCTACGCGCACCTGCGGGCACGTGCCGCCTCCGTGGTGGTGGCCGAGTGAGCCCGCGGGTTCCCGCGACCGCAGACGTTGTGGTTGTGGGCGCCGGCGTTCAGGGCGCCTCCTTGGCGTTCCACCTGGCCCAGCGCGGCGTGCGGGTGGCGGTGGTGGAGCGCTCGGCGGTTGCCGCGGGCGCCACAGGGCACTCGTCCGGGTTTGTCCGGATGCACTACGACCTGGCGGTTGAGTCCGCGCTGGCCTGGGCCTCGTTCCCTTACTTCACATCGTGGGACCAGCATGTTGGCGCGGGCGATCCAGGGTTTGTGCGGACCGGCTTCCTGCAGTTGGCCGATGAGCACGATGCACCCGCATTGCGCGCAAACGTGGGCGAGCAGATGCGGCTGGGCATCCGGACGTCCGTGGTGTCGCCCGCGGCGATCGCCGAGATCGTGCAGGGCATCGTGCTGGACGGCATCGTGGCCGGGGCCTACGAGCCGCTGTCCGGGTATGCGGATCCCTCGGGTACGGCGTCTGGGTTTATCGCGGCGGCTTCGCGGCTTGGCGCAACGCTGTCGGCTGGCGTCCGAGCCATCGCCATTCGCTCCGAGGGCGGACGCGTGACCGGGTTGGCCACGGACGCGGGTGAGATTGCCGCACCTGTCGTGATCATCGCGGCTGGCGCCTGGTCTGCGGTGCTTGCTGCAACTGCGGGCGTCACCGTGCCTGTGGAGCCGTGGCGCCACGACACCGCGTACTTCGGCCTGCCGTCGTCGCGCCCCTCGTCCATCCCGGTGGTGCTGGACCGGCCGGGCGCCGTGTACTTCCGCCCCGAAGGCCGCGACCTGCTCCTCGTGGGTCTGGAGACACACAATGTGCTGGGCGGTTCGCCGGACCTGCCCGTGGACGTGGGCGACCCCTCGTTCATTGAGGTGGCGGTGGAGCGCCTGTGTCGCCGCGTCCCGTGGATGGCGCTGGGCGACGTCCGCACGTCGCACGGCGGGCAGGACGGCATCACCCCGGATCAGCGGGCAATCCTTGGTCCAGTGGGCTCGGCTGGCCCCGACGGGCTGTGGCTTGCGTGCGGCTTCTCGGGCACGGGCTTCAAGACGGCGCCCGCAATCGGCAGGTCGATGAGCGAGTGGATCCTTGACGGCCACCCGGCGACGGTGGACATCACGCCGTTCTCGTTTGCGCGGATCGTCGAGGGGTGGCGGCTTGAGGGTGAGCACCCGTACGGCCCGCTCTGGAGCTGACGCCGCTGACGCCGCCGACGCCGCCGACGCCGCCCGCCAACCAGCCGACAGCGGCGCCCGCCGCGGCGCTCGACGCCTCAGGCCAGCACGGCCTTCACAACGTTGGGCTCGTTGTCGCCGTGCGACCGCACCGACACCGCCCCCTGCAAGCCCAGCCCGGCCGCCACGAGCGCCGCACCCGCCCACGCCGTGGCGTCCAGGTGCTCGCCCAGCAGGAACACGCCGAGCATCGTCGCCACCAGGGGTTCCGCCAGCACCAGCGTCGCCACGGGTCCAGCGGGGAGCACCCGCAGCCCGCGGCCAAACAGGACGTACGCCACGGTCGTTGTGGCCAAGCCCAGCCACAGGGCCACCGCCAAGCCCTGTGCGGACGCGATCCACCCGGCGCCTGCCAGGAGGAGCACCGGCAGCAGGATCAGCCCGCCCAGGCTGAAGGCAGACGCCATCACCTCTGGCGCGTGGATCCCGCGGTTCATCAGGTGCTTCGCCGCCACCGTGTAGATCGCGTAGCCCAGCCCTGATGCCAGCGCAAACAGTGGTCCGCTGGCGTCTGCACCCGTCTCGGTGCTGCCGTGCATCGTCAGGAGCACCAGGCCAGCAAGACACACACCCGTGGAGACCCACCACAGCATCGCCGGCCGCTCGCGCAGCAGCGCCCACGAGATGAGCCCCACGAGCAGCGGGCCGGACCCGATGGTGAGCAGCGTGGCCAGCGCCACGCCCGCCCGCGCGACGCCGGCAAAGAACGCGAGCTGATACAGCGCCGTCATGACGCCGGCCGTAAAGCCCCATCGCGTGCGCCAGAGCGAGACTGCTGCGCGCCGGCTGCCACCCAGCAGGGGCAGCGCGGCAAACAGGCCGACACCGCCCACAACCAGACGCGCCGCGCCAATCGCCACGGACCCAGCCGTTGCCGGCGCGAGCGATGCGGTGGTGCCGGTTGTGCCGAACAGCACGGCGGCGCCGAGAACCTCCAGAACACTCCGCCGCCGTTGGCGTGCGTCATCGTCAGCGATTGGCACCTACAGCTCGCCAGTGGAGGCGATCGTGATGTCGCGGTGCAGGTTTGGGTCCCGCGCCCATGCCACGTCCAGCACCAGCACGAACTCCGACCAGACCTTGCCGTGCGGCGTCTCGGCCGTGGGCGGGGCGGTGATGGGCAGCGCGCCGCTGATGGGGTAGACCGTTGCGCCGCTGATCACGCCTTCGCCGGCAAGCATCCCGGACCATGCGGTGATCACCTCGGACAGCCCGCCGCCCACCATGGCCTTGGTGTGGACGCGGACCTCCGCCCGTACGGAGCGCACGTTGACGGCGCTGGTGGGCGCAAACGAGATGGTGCCCGTGAACGGCGCGCCCGCCACGAGCGGCAGCGGGTTGAGGGCGATAGACCCTGCCAGCTTGCCGTCCGCCGCGTCGGCCGACGGATACAGCGCAAACTGCTCCACGCGGACCACGCCGGCTCGCAGCAGGGCGATCGGCTGCGCCACCATGACCGGCACCTCGATGGACGAG
>CAIXZV010000411.1 GCA_903924005.1 uncultured Chloroflexota bacterium
CCGGGGCGGTCCTCCGCACCTACACCGCCGACGGCGCCGGCCGGATCACCCGGTTCTGCGACCCGGACTGCACGGGGTCAAACCCGCAGTACCTCGTGGCGTACAGCGCCCACGGCGACGCGCTCAGCGTCAGCGAGGTCGACCCTGCCACCGGCGCCGCGACCGCCGCCAACCGCTACGCGTACCAGACCTGGGGCCGGCCGGCCACGGCCACGGCCAACGGCTACCCCGACCTCGGGTTCCGCTACCTCTGGGTCGGCGCGTCGGACGTCCAGTGGGACGACGCCGCGGGCGAGGCCCTCTACTACATGCACGCCCGCTCCTACAGCCCGGCCCTCGGCCGGTTCCTCCAGCCGGACCCGGCCCGCGCCGACGGGAGCCTCTACGCGTACGCGGGGAACTCGCCGGTGACGAGGAGCGACCCGAGCGGGCTGTGTGCGGGGCCGGTGATCATCGCCTGCGTCTGGGCAGGAGGCCTTGTTGTTGCCTGGGGCGTAGCGCTGCTCGCCTGGGCGGGCAGCCAATCCGGCCGCGGGCTGACCAGCCACTCCCCGCTACCGGCACCTTCCTCGTTGCGGCTGCCTTGCTTCTGGGGCTGCGGGACCACGACGGTGCCGAGGCAAACCAACACCTGTTGGTATCGTGGCTGCTACTACCTGTGGTCGGGAATGAACTCCCTCCATCGCGACCTGCCCAATGCGCCACTGGCGCCAGGAGCGACAAGGGAGAAGTGGCGCGTCGACTCGCCGCACTTTCCGGGAGATGTGCCGCACGTTCACGTGAACGGCGGCGCAATCGACCTTGGATCGGGCGAGGTGAAGGCCGGGCACGATTTGAAGGTGCCGCTCACCAACAAGCAGAAGGACTTCCTTCGGAAGCATGGGGTGCCGGTTCCATGAGGCCAGCACGACGGAAGATCCATAACTCGGATCCGGTCGGTGAGCCGCGCCCAGCGCCAAGGTGGCAGCTGGTTGGCGTGACCTACCACGGTGCGGCTGGTTACCGCCCGTGGGTGGCGGCGGTCGTGGACCTGACGTCGGGCTACGCAGGACCCGAGGCCTGGGGCGATGACCCGATCGTGGCGCTGACCGGACTGGGCCTGCCGATCGGGGCAGCTCCGCCCGAGGGCCCGGGACTGGCCGCGTTGGCAGACGAGCCGGCCTTCGCCTCATGGCGGGAGGCTGCCGCTGCCTGGACGCTGCTGGGCAGTAGCTCCCCGGAAGGGTGGCTCCCCGGCGGCATCACGTTCGGCCCCGCAGCGTCTGGCCATCGTTGGCGTGCCTTTCTGATCGCGCGCACGGATTGGAGTGTCGGGGAGGTAGCGGAGGGGGCGACCCCGATGCGGGCTGCCGAGAGCCTCCTTCGCAACGTCAGGCCAGGGTCTTGAGGCAGCCCCGGTGAGCGTCGTCACCCTGGCGCTCACGGTGTACTCGGACTCCGCCGGGCTGACCACCAGGGTCGCCGGCGGCGCCTCCGGCGACTGGGCGTACCTCTACGACGCGCAGGGCCGCCTGACGTCCGCGTGCAGGGCCGCCTGACATCGGCCTGCAGGTCATCGACCTGCTCGGGCACCGGCTTCGACCGGGCCGACTACGCGTACGACGGCGCGGGGCACCGCACCCGGATCACCACCACGCTCGCCGGCGTCACCAGCGTCCGCAACATCGCCTACAGCGGCGGCGCGCCG
>CAIXZV010000412.1 GCA_903924005.1 uncultured Chloroflexota bacterium
GGGCTCCTTCCTTGTGGGCGCAGCTGCCGCGCTCACGTCCAAGACGGGCCAGCTTGGCTTCATCGGCGGGGTCCAGAACCTAGCGCTCCAGACGTACGAAGCGGGCTTCACGGCGGGCGCCCGGGCGGCCAACCCGCACGTCAAGGTCCAGGTGGCGTACCTCTCGCTGCCGCCCGGCGACGCCGGCTTCAGCGAGCCGGCCAAGGCGAGGACGGCAGCACTGGGCATGTACGACGCGGGCGCCGACGTGATCTTCGGGGCGGCCGGCGGCTCGGGCGTCGGGGTGGTTCAGGCTGCCCATGATCGCGGGCTCTGGGCCATCGGCAACAACGCCGATCAGTTCCTCACCTCAGATCCGTCCGTGCGCGGCGCCATCCTCACGTCGATGCTCAAGCAACCCGATGTGGCGACGTACATCGTCGCGATGGAGGTTGGGGGCGGCGTCCCCAAGGACGGCAACAACGTGTTTGGCGTTGACGTGGGGGGCGTGGCCTACTCAACCTCCGGCGGCTTTGTGGACGCAATCAGGGCGCAGCTCGACGGCTTCGCGGCCAAGATCGCGGCGGGTCAGATCCTGGTGCCCACGACGCCCTGACCACCGGCTCGGTGGGCTCGCGGGCCCATCAAAGTCCCTTGGGATGAGCGGGTAGGCGTCTTCCGACACGGCCACGCCGCGAAACTGACGGCCGATGCCGTGCACGGATGACGCGCACACGTGACAGGACACTGTCTCATGAGGGGAGGTTTCGTCTTGACAACCCTCCGCCCTGACCTCCGCCGGAGACGACACGAGCCCCCACCCGTACAGGAGCCCGTCATGCGACCGATTGCCCTATTGCTCGCTGCGGCGCTGATCCTGCCTGTGGCCGGCTGCGCCGGATCCGTCTCCTCCGCTCCCACCGCCGCCCCCCTTGCCGCCACGCTGGTTGCCCCGGACCGCATAACGACCGCCGGCAAGCTGGTCTTCTGCACGGACGTGAGTTTTGCGCCCGAGGAGTTCTACGCCCCCGACGGCACAACGGCGCAGGGCTCCGACGTGGACATCGCCAGCCAGATCGCCAAGTACTGGGGCGTCACCTCCGAGATCGACAACACGGGCTTCGACGTGATCATCCTGGCGCTCAACGCCAAGAAGTGCGACCTGATCATCTCGGGCATGAACGACACCGCAAAGCGCCAGGAGCAGGTGGACTTCGTTGACTACCTGAAGATCGGGCAGGGCCTGCTCGTGCGGATTGGCAACCCCAAGGGCATCCACACGCTCGGCGACCTGTCGGGCAAGAGCGTCGCGGTCCAGTTGGGGACCACAAACCTCGACGCCCTCACCGCCGCCAGCGACGCCCTCGTCGCAGCAGGCAACGCGCCCATCGACATCAAGGGCTACCAGAAGGACAACGACGCCTTCTCACAGCTGGGCCTCGGCCGGGTGGACGCCTACTCCACGGACTCGTCGGTGGTCGCCTACTACAACAGCCTGCCCATCAACGCCGGCAAGTTCGAGGTTGGCGGCACGCCGATTGACCCGCAGCCCATCGGCATCGCGATGCGCAAGGACGACACGGGCATGAAGGCCGCCGTCAAGACCGCCATCGACGCCATGCACGCCGACGGCTCGATGAAGGCCATCGTTGACAAGTGGGGCATCGCCGAGGGCGTCGTGCAAACGCCAGGTCCCGCTGCGGTCGCGGGCTCCCGGATGGGTTTCGACCTGGGTGAATTCCTGAACTTCACGTTCACGTGGCGCTTGGTCCTGGTTGGGGCCATCGTCACCACGCTGCTGATGGCGGTGTTGGCCCAGCTGCTCGGCGTCATGCTGGGTCTCCTTGCGGCGCTCGGCGCCCGCTCGCGCAACATGGCTGTCAAGGGCGTGGCCGGCCTCTACGTCTGGATCTTCCGGGGCACGCCGGTCCTCGTGCAGATTGCGCTGCTCTACTACGGGATCCCTGCCCTGCTGGGCTTCGATCCGTTCCCCAAGCAGTACGGCAACCTTCCTGAACTGATCGGCGGCGCGTTCCTGGCCGCAACCCTGGCCTTGGGCATCAACGAGGGCGCCTACATGAGCGAGATCATCCGCTCAGGACTCCTCTCGGTGGACTCCGGCCAGGCCGAGGCTGCCAGGGCGCTGGGCTTCCCGCCGGCAAAGACGATGGCGCA
>CAIXZV010000413.1 GCA_903924005.1 uncultured Chloroflexota bacterium
CCATCGAGACCGTCGGGAACTCCCAGAAGTCCGGCATCAGCCGCGGGTGCGGGTACGAGGACAGGCCTCTGCCGCCGGTCTCACGCCGAAAGTGGTCCAGATCCGTGGCGGTCAGGCGACCCTCAAGAAACGCGCGGGCGTAGATGCCCGGTGCCGCGTGTCCCTGGAAGAACACCTGGTCGCCACCGCCCGGATGGTCCTTGCCCCGGAAGAAGTGGTTGAACCCCACTTCGTAGAGCGTCGCCGCAGAGGCGTACGTTGAGAGGTGGCCGCCGATACCCGGGAATGTGGTGTTGGCCCGCAGCACCATCGCCACGGAGTTCCAGCGGATGATCTGGCGAATGCGCTTCTCGATCGCCTCGTCGCCGGGGAACACCGGCTCCTGCTCGGGGCTGATCGTGTTGATGTAGCGCGTCTGCGTGAGGGGCGGCAGCCCGAGGTGACGCTGGCGGGCGCGCTTGAGCAGCTTGAACAGCAGGAAGCGGGCGCGCTGCTCGCCGGCCTGCTCAACGAGCTGGTCCAGCGAGGCCAGCCACTCGCTTGTTTCGGTCTCGTCAAGATCGGGCAGTTGGTGCTTGAAGTCATCGAGCAGCATGTGGGCTCCGAGGGGCGCAACGGAAGGCCGGGCGTAGGCGGCGAGCATCGTAGCCCCGATCTCGGCAGCGCGTCCGTAGCGGATCGGAGTCGGGCGCAATGCGGTCTGACGGCAGTGTTGCGGAACGGTTTGGCAGGCGGGGCGTGTCAGCGTCATGATTGCGCCGCTGGGCCTGTCGCTCCGTTCGCCCGGTGCCCCGGAGGTGTGACATGGGCGCACAGCCCCTGGTGCTCGTCGCCGATGATGAGCCTCGCATCACAAAGCTGGTCTCGATTGCGCTGGCCGCCGAAGGGTTCCGCGTGGTGACAGCTGGCGGCGGCGAAGATGCGCTGGCCAAGGCTGAGGAAGTCCGTCCCGACATCGTGCTGCTAGACATCGTGATGCCCGGGCTTGACGGCATCGAGGTGATGCGCAGGCTCCGTGAGCGGCGCCCTGTGCCCGTGATCCTGTTGTCCGCCCGGACCTCCACCGCCGACAAGGCGACGGGCCTGGACTTGGGCGCCGACGACTACGTCGCCAAGCCCTTCCACCCCGACGAGCTTGCGGCCCGCGTCCGGGCGGTGATGCGCCGCGCCTCAGGCATGACGCCGGGCGCCGGTGTAGTCCGCCTCGGCGACGTGGAGATTGACCTTGAGCGGCGGACCGTCACAAAGGCGGGCCAACTGGTGGCGCTCTCGAGGACGGAGTGGCTGCTGCTCCAACATCTGGCGGCCAACGCCGGCAAGGTTGTGCTCCACACAGAGCTCCTCACGAAGGTCTGGGGGCCGGAGTACCGCGACGACCTCCAGTACCTGCGCGTGTGGGTCTCGCGCATCCGGCGCAAGCTGGGCGCCAAGCCGGGCGCTCCGGGTCCAATCCGCACATTTCAGGGGATCGGCTACCTGCTTGACGTAGATCCGGCACCCGCATCGGATGAGGGATAGCACTAGGGGGCAGGCGCACTGACCCCGCACGTAGTGCCGCAGGGACTACCCGGCGTTGACCCGTTGGCGATATGGTTGCGCCATGATGCGGTACGGCCGTGGCGTCGCCCTTCTTGTCGTGGATGTCCAGAACGACTTCATGGATCCGCGCGGTACGCTGGCGGTCGCCGGTGCCCCGCTGATCGTGCCCGTCATCAACCGCGAGATCGCCCTGGCACGGGACGCCGGGTCGCTGGTGGCGTATTCGCAGGACTGGCACCCCAAGCGCACGCCGCACTTCGCACGCGATGGTGGCCCATGGCCCATGCACTGCGTTCATGACACCTGGGGCGCGGAGTTCTTCCCAACGCTTGACGTGCCGGTCGGAGCCCCGCTTGTCCGCAAGGGGACCAACGGGGAGGACGGCTACTCCGCGTTCACCATGCGTGATGCCGACACCGGCGGCTCGGTGCCAACGCCGCTTGGCATGCTGTTCTACGAGGCGGGCGTGGAGGCAGTGGTGGTGGTTGGTGTCGCGACGGACTACTGCGTCAAGGCGAGCGCGCTGGACGCCTTGCATCTTGGCTACAGCGCCACGGTTCTGACCGACGCGGTTGCAGCCGTGAACGTGGCGCCGGGCGACGGCGACAGGGCGCTTGAGGAACTGGCCGCGGAAGGCGTGGTCGTCACCAGCACCATCGCCCGATAGCCCCGCGACCCGCCTGACGGGGCGCGAGTACTATCCGCCCATGTTGCGCCGCCTGTTCCTACTTGTCCTCAACGCCACCGTAGCTGCGTTTGTGGTGGATCGCGCCCTGGCACGGCGCCGCGGCGGCCGCGCACCCGAGCCGCTGCGCATGCTCGTGGTGGTGGATGCGCCGCTTCAGAAGACATGGGATGTCATCGCGGACATCCCGCTGCAGATCGAGTGGATGACCGAGATGCGCTCCATCAAGATCACAACACCGGGTCAGACGCGCGTGGGGACACGGGGCGAAGCGACGGTTTCGATCGCGGGCATCTCCGTGACGGACCCAGTGGAAGTCACGGAGTTCACGCCTCCTAACCGCTACGCCATCCGCCACGAGGGCCTGTTCACGGGCGGCGGGCTGATCACTCTTGAGGCCGGCGCGGACGAGCGCACCACCATCGTCCGGTGGGAGGAGACGCTGATCCCGCCGCTCCTCCCGGAGGTTGGCGCGCTGGTCCAGGCGCCCATCCTGCGCTCCATCTTCCAGGCCGACCTGCACCGCCTCAAGCGGCTGGTCGAGACCGGCGACGCGGACGCCTGAGGCTGCCGTCTGCCATGCGCGTCCATCTCGTTGACGCCACCTACGAGCTGTTCCGCGCCCACTTCTCGCCCCGGCCAACCGTGCGCAGCCGAGATGGCATCGTCCTGTCCGGCGTCAGCGGTCTGGTGGAGCAACTCTGCGTGCTGCTCGGGGCGCAGGGCGCCACACATGTGGCCTGCGCCACGGACCAGGTGATCCGCTCGTTCCGCAACGACCTGTACCCGGGCTACAAGACAGACGCGGGCGTGCCGGCCGAGCTGCTGGCGCAGTTCCCGATTGCCGAAGCCGCCATGGCGGCACTTGGCCTCGTCGTCTGGCCGATGGTGGAGTTTGAGGCTGATGACGCCATCGGAGCGGCCGCCCTGCGCTTCGCCGCGGATCCGCGCGTTGAGCAGGTGGTCATCTGCACGCCGGACAAGGACATGGCGCAGTGCGTGGTGGGTTCGCGCGTGGTGCTGTGGGACCGGCGGCGCGACATCGTGTACGACGAGGCTGGCGTCGTGGCCAAGTGGGGCGTGCCGCCGTCGGGCGTTGCGGACCGGCTCGCGCTGGTGGGCGATGCTGCCGACGGGTTCCCTGGGCTGCCCGGCTGGGGTGACAAGTCGGCGTCGGCCGTGATCGCCCGGTATGGGCGTCTTGAGGCGGTGCCCGCCGATGCGGCCGACTGGGAGGTGCCGGGGCTGCGTGGCGCACCTGCGCTGGCGGCCGTGCTGCGCGAGCGGATGGACGACGCGCTGCTGTTCCGGTCCCTTGCCACGCTGCGAACGGCCGCTGACGGCGTGCCCATCCCCCAGACCGATGTCACGCAACTGCGCTGGCCCGGCGCGGACCGCGCGCGCTGGGAGGCGTTCTGCGCCGAGTGGGGCCTGCCGCGCCTGGTCAGCCGCCCGCCGCGCTGGCAGGGTTGATGCCGCCACGTGATCAGCGGGTCGTGGCACCGGCCCCTCGCCCTACTTGGGCTCCGCTGCCAGCCGCATCAGCTCCGCATGGTGCGGGGCCGGCGCAGCAATTGCGCCCATCGTCCGCGTCGCATGCAACACGCTGAACCATGCGCCGCCGGCGGTGTCGGTGACCAGGGCACCCGCCCGTTCAGCAATCAGCCCGGCCGCAGCCACATCCCAGGCTGACATGCCCTGCCACTGGATGAACCCGTCAAACCGGCCTGCCGCCACATACGACAGCCCCAGCGCCGATGACCCGAGGTTGCGCGATACGCGGATCGCCTTGCGGATCGCCCGCGCCCGCGTTGCCACGGAGCGGCCGCCCAGCGACACTTGCATCACGTAGTCCTTGAGATGCTCCTTCTGGGACGCGTGGATCTCGCGGTCATTGAGCATCGCGGGGCCGTCGGCCGTGGCCCAGAACGTCTCTGCCCGCATGGGGTCGCACACGGCGCCGACCGCCGGCCGCCCGTCCACCACCAAACCGATGGACACGCAGAAGAACGGCAGGCCGTTTGCGTAGTTCACCGTGCCGTCCACCGGATCGATGATCCAAGTGCGCCCATGCTCCAGTGCGCCCGACCCGCCGTGGTGGCTGCCCGATTCCTCGGCGAGGATGGAGTCACCCGGGAAGCGCGCCCGGATGGCGTCCATCACCAAACGCTCAGACAGGTGGTCCACCTCGGTCACGACGTCCTTCGCGGACTTGAAGGTGATCTCCTCAACCCGCTCGTATCGCTCCAGCAGGATGACCCCGGCGCGCTCAGCGGTCTCTCTGGCAAAGGCCGCGTCCGCGTCAAAGCGCCCGGTCGCCCGCGCGGCGCTCACGAGCAGTTTGCGGACAGCGGCCGGACCTGTGTCCCCAAACTTGTCACGACGACATCAAAGAGCAGCGTCTTACCCGGCTGGACCTGCGGGCTCTCGAAGAACTGGGCTTCGGGGCCAATCCCGCGCTCTGCCGGATCATCGATACGGCACGTGGTGCTGCCGGTGGCGCTCCCCTGGTTTGTCAGCGCCACCGTGACGCGCAGGGCGCTCCCCGCAGAAGCCACGTTGGTGACGGTGGAGTAGAACGGGCCAATGCCCGCGATCGCAAGCCGTGCAACGACGGCCATGATCACGACAGCCACGCCAATGCCGAGGAAGGCGATGCCGTGCGCCTGCGATGCGGCGGGCGCCTTGAGACCCAGCGGGTTGCACTGCTCGCACATCGACTCGCTGATGGGGATCTGCGCGCCACAGCGGACACAGCCATGCAGGGGCTCGGCGGGGATTGGAGGCGTGGCCGGGGTCATAGCACCTGTTGTCGCGCTAGGGCGGTTGCGGGTTGGACTGGGATGGTGCCACGAATGTACCCCCGCGCGGCGTCGACGGCGCGGAGTCGACGGCGCGGCCCCGATACGGCAGACTCTCCCCGGGCGCCACCTCAAGGAGACTGACACAGATGTTCACGGGTCCTACCGGCATTGCCGCAGCCGTCGCGATCATCGCCGGCATCGTCCTGCTCGTCGTGTACGCCATGCGCCGGGGGCTCGTGCACCGCGAGCTTGATGGCACCCTCAACCGGGAGTCATCGCCCGAAGGCGTCATTGAGCCCGGGCCGTCCGGGCCTCCTCGCAGCTCGCGCGGGTTTGGCGCTATGGGAGCCGCCCTGCTGGCCGCCGGTCTGGTCCTTGCGCTGATCTCTATGGCGACAGGCCCCGGGGGCAGCGGTGCCGCGGTGCCGGGCGCCAGCGCCAACGACTGCGCCGCGTCCTGGAACGGCTGCCCGCAGGCCACCCAGAACCCGTAGCCGCACCGGTACCCTAACCGGCATGTCAGACGCAGCACCCACCCTCTCGGCCGACGCCGTCAAGCTCCTCCAGGGCCTGGACATGGCGTCTGTTGCCACCATCGACCCGGACGGCAAGCCCCGCCAGACGGTCACCTGGTTTCGTCATGAGCCCGATGGCCGGATCCTGATCAACGGTCGGCTGCCGCGCCGCTGGTGCGCCAACCTGCTGCGCGATCCGCGCGTCTCGCTCTCGTTGATCGACGCCGCCAATGGCTACACCTGGCTTGGCCTGACCGGCATTGTGGACGAGGTCGTTGACGACGTGACGGTGGCTCGCGAGCACATCGTGGAGCTGGCCAACCGATACCACGACAACAATCCAGACCCGACAACCATCGCGAGCTACCGCAGCCAGCCCCGCCTGTCGTACCTCATCCGGATCACCGGGGTGTACGAGCACTTCGAGGACTAGGGGTCATGGGCGGCCATTCCGTTGTCGCGCTCGCCGGGGGCGTGGGCGGCGCCAAGCTTGCTGAGGGGCTGGCGGCGCATCTGGGTGATCGCCTGTCGGTTGTCGTCAATACCGGTGACGACTGCGAGCGCCACGGCCTGCTGGTCATGCCTGACCATGACACGGTCCTGTACAACCTCGCCGGGCTTGAGCAGGCGGGTCTTGGCTGGGGCGTCGAGGGCGACACGTACGCCGCGATGAACCAGCTGGCCGCATACGGCGAGGAGGCATGGTTCCGCCTTGGCGATCGGGATCTGGCGCTGCATGTTGCGCGGACGGCGCGGCTGCGTGCCGGTGGCCGGCTCACCGACGTGTGTCTGGGGCTCCAACGCGCACTTGGTCTCGCCGCACGGATCCTGCCGATGAGCGATGTGCCGGTCCGGACGCAGGTGCGCACGGCCGATGGCTGGCTTGAGTTCCAGGAGTACTTCGTCCACCAGCGCCAGACGCCCGACGTGCTGGAGCTGCGGTTTGACGGCGCCTTGGACGCCTCCCCTACTCCGGAGGTTGCCGCTGCGTTTGGCGAGGCTTCGTCAATCGTGCTGTGCCCGTCCAACCCGCTCGTGTCCATTGGGCCCATCCTCGCGGTGCCCGGCATGCGCTCCCTGCTGGCGGCGGCGCGCGCCCGCGGGGTTCCCGTGGTGGCGGTGAGCCCCATCATCGGCGGCCACGCGCTCAAGGGGCCAGCGGACCGGATGCTGGCCGCCCTTGGACACGAGTCCAGCGCGCTTGGCGTGGCGCGTCTTTATGCGGATCTCGTGGACGTGTTTGTGCTGGACGCAGTGGACGCCGACGAGGCGCTGGTGGTGGAGACGCTGGGCATGCGCACGCTCGTGACCAACACGATCATGACCGACGACGCATCTCGCGCTCGGCTGGCGGGCGAAGTACTCACGGCGCTGCGCTAGACGTCTTCGCCCGACGTCAGTCCATCACGACCCAGGCGACGTACGTCTTGGTCGCGAGCGCCTTGCTCGCCACGCCACGCCACCCGGGACGGCTCGCAGCATCGGTGGCCCCCAGCCGAATGTCAACGGCGGGTGGCGCCTGTGTCGGGCGGCGCCTGGCCTTGGCCCGCTATGCGGCCTTTGCCGTCTGGACCGCGTGCTGGCGCCACCAGGCCACCGTCGCCGCGATCGCCTCGTCGAACGGCGTGCGCGCGAAGGGCCCAAATGCCGCCTCGAACGCGGACCATTCGCTGATCCACGGCTCCGTCCACTGGTACATCACCACGCGGACTTCGCGCGCCAGCGGCATGAACAGCCCGGCCATTGCGAGCATCGCGGGCGTCGTCACCGAAACGCGCGGCGCCACCCCGGCGGCGCGGCAGGCCGCCTCCACAAAGGCGCGTCCCGTGATCGGGTCCATCACCGGCAGATGCCAGACACGGCCTGCGGCCTCGTCGCGCTCGCCGATGATCACCAGCGTGCGGGCAAGGTCCGGCAGGTAGCTCGCGCTGTGCAGCGCGTCGGCGCTGCCGGTCCAGTTGGCGGTCTTGCCGTGCGCGAGCGCGCCAAACAGCCGCTCGCCGAGACCGCTGTTTGTGCCGCCCGGGCCGAAGTAGTCGCTGGAGCGGCCGATAGCCACCTCCACTTCTCCCCGCTCGTGACGGGCGAGCAGATCCGCGGCCAGGGCGATGCGCAGGGCGCCCTTTCGGTCGGCGGCGTGCTGCGGCGTGGTCTCGGTCATGGGCGAGCCGCCAGGACCGTACATGTAGAGGTTGTCGGCAAACACCAGGCGTGCGCCCGCAGCACCCGCGGCCAGCGCGACACTCTCGTTCAACCGCTCGAAGTTGCCGTGCCAGGCGTTGTACGGCGGCTGCGCTGCGTGGTAGACCACGGCGGCGCCGTCAATCGCCCGGCTGGCCTGCGCGGGGTCAAACAGGTCCGCCGCCACCACCTCGACGTCTGCTGGCAGCGAACCGCGTGCCCCAGTCCGCGTGACCGCGCGAACGCTGCGACCTACCTTCATCAACTCGTCCACCACGGCGCGACCGGTTCCGCCGCCCGCGCCCAGCACCACAGCCAGCCCGTCTGCCCGGTTGTCCATCGTCAAGCTCCACATCGTCGTCGGCGTCGGTGTCGGCTTCATCGGCCGTCCGGTCTCGCGCTATTGCTGAATGAATGCTCATTCACTATCATGCATGGCGACGCCGGGTGTCAAGGGGCAAAATGAACCGGCATTCAGCAAGCAAGTCCGCAGGGGAGCAAGAAGCATCGATGCCAAAACGTTCCGCCGCCCATGCCGAAGCCGTCCGGGAGCAGATCCTCGAGGGCGGCCGGCGCGCGTTTGCGGCTGGCGGCTTCCGCGGGACCAGCGTCCCGTCAATCGCTGCCGAAGCCGGTGTCTCGGTTGGCCTGATCTACCGCTACTTCCCCAGCAAGGAGGAGCTGTTCCTGGAGCTCTGCCTCTCGGGCACGCCCCAGGAGCTGGCTGAGCTGGCAGGGGCGATCGCCGTCATCGACGATCCGGTAGAGCGGCTGCGGGTGGCCATCGGCAGCTACTTCGATGCCCTGTTCCACGCCATCGGCGCGCCGCTCGTGCTGCAGGCGCTGGCCGCGGCACCTGGCGACCCGCGCATTCGCGAGATGCTCCGCCGCCGCGGGAACGACCTCCGGGGCTTTGCCGCAGCGTTTATCGCTGACGCGGTCCGCCGACGTGAACTGCCGGCGGATGCCGATGTGGCCGAGCTTGCCGCCGCCACGACGATGCTGCTGGACGGGGCACTTGTGGCTGTGGCCGAGGAGGGCGAGACGATGGACCGCGACGCAGTCCGCGACCGTGTCGTCCGCACGGTGGTGGCAATGAGCGGGCTTCACCCCGCCTCGCGCTAGCATCGGGCCGTGCACACCGCCTCCCCTACCGCTGTCGTCATCCCCGTTCGCTCCCTCGAGGGGGCGAAATCGAGGTTGGGCGCAGTGCTGGATGCAGAAGAGCGCCGCGAGCTTGTGATCCGGCTCCTCCAGCAGACGATCGCCGCGGCCCTGGCGACCCCCGGTGCGGGGCGCGTGGTGGTGGTGTCCCCCGATCCGGAGGCGCTTGCCGTGGCCGCCGCGGCCGGCGCCGAGGGGCTCCGCCAAACGTCGGCGGGGCTGAACCCCGGGCTGGTGGAGGCGCGTGACGCGCTGGCCGCCGATGGTGTCGGACGGCTTGTGATCCTGCCGGGCGATCTGCCTGCCCTCTCCGCCAACGGGCTTGCAGCGCTGCTGAGGGCAGCCGACGGGCTCTCGACACCGCTTGTCGTCCTTGCGACAGATCGCCATGGGCGCGGCACCAACTCGCTGCTGCTGGAGCCCGCAGACATCATCGAGCCCGACTTCGGCGGCGACAGCCGCTTCGCCCATGCCCGTCTTGCCGCAGCTGCTGGCGCCGCCTACCGCGAGGTGGCGGACGACACCCTTGCGCTTGATATCGACACGCCCGACGACTTGCTGCTCGCCGAGGCGCTCCACCCAGAGGTGCTTCGTGCCGGCTGAACAAGGGTCTGGAACCGGGGGCGCTGGCCCGCAGAGCGGACGCGTGGAGATCTTCGCCTTGGCGGGTCTGCCTGAGGTCCGCTTCGGCGACGACGTGGGCGCCATGGTCTGCGACGCGCTGGAGGCCACGCCCGGCGCCCTGCCGCTGCAGTTGGGCGACGTGCTGGTGGTCACGCAGAAGATCGTGTCCAAGGCCGAAGGCGCAGTGGTGGATCTGCGGACCGTCACCCCGCGGCCCGAGGCCGTTGCGTGGGCACAGGCGTGGAACCGCGACGCGCGCCAGATCGAGGTGGTGATGCAGCAGGCCAAGCGCATCGTGCGCCAGGCCCACGGCGTGATGATCGTTGAGACGGCGCACGGCTTCGTGTGCGCCAACGCGGGCGTGGACGCCTCCAACGTGGGACCGGACAGCGGCGATGCGGTGACGCTCCTCCCGCGCGACGGGGATGCCTCGGCCGCGGCTGTACGCGCGGCGGTCCGGGAGCGTCTTGGGCAAGACGTGGCGGTGATCATCTCCGACAGCTTTGGCCGACCCTGGCGCTGGGGCATCACCGATGTCGCGCTGGGCGTGGCCGGGCTGCACCCGCTGGACGACCTGCGCGGCGTGCGGGATGCCGATGGCCGCGTGATGCAGACGACGATCCGAGCGGTGGCTGACGAGATTGCCTCCGCCGCCGAGTTGGCGCTGGGCAAGACCGCCGGACGACCCGTGGCGCTGGTGCGCGGCGCGCAGCCGCCGCTGGGCGAGGGCCGCATCGGCGACCAGCTGATGCCCGCCGAGACCGACCTCTTCCGCTAGGACGTTGCCGCGGCTACGTGGCCCGCGTCGGCAGGCCCCGGCGTCGGCGGCCCCGTAGTGAGCAGGGCGTCGTGATGCACTCACGACTCAGGTTTGGGTGCCTGGCGCAGGGTTCAAACGCCGAACCCGGCTTCCGGGTCTCGAACTCTCCACGCCACCCGCGGGTCTGATGCAGGGATGACTCGGGCGGCCCTGCCCAAGCCTTGGCGCGCAGTCGGGCGTAGCATCGGCGCATGAAGATCGGCCTCCAAATCTGCTCGTTCACGTGGCCCGGCGGCGACGCCGCCATCGGCCCCACCTTGGCCCGCGTGGCGCACGACGCTGACGAGGCGGGTTTCGACTCGCTCTGGGTGATGGACCACTTCTTCCAGATCCGCGGCGTGGGCAAGCCAGAGGAGCCGATGCTCGAAGGCTGGACGGCGCTTGGCTTCATGGCCGCGCACACGTCACGGGCTCGGCTTGGCCTGATGGTGGGCGGGGTCCACTACCGCCAGCCCGGGCTTTGGGCGAAGGCCGCCACCACGCTGGACGTGCTCTCAGGCGGGCGCGCCTGGCTGGGGATTGGCGCGGCGTGGAACGAGGAGGAGTCCAACGGCCTGGGCTTCCCCTTCCCGCCGCTCGCCGAGCGTTTCGAGCTGCTTGAGGACACGCTTCGCCTCGTCCACGGGATGTGGGATGGCGAGCGTGGCTCCGGAGCCGCCTTCGACGGCGCGCATGTGCATGCGACGCGGCTGCTCAACTCTCCGCAGGCGCTCAGCAGGCCCCACCCGCCCATCATGATTGGCGGCGGCGGCGAGAAGAAGACGCTCCGTCTGGTGGCGCAGTACGCCGACGCATGCAACGTCTTTGGCGGACCCGAGGCCATCCACCACAAGTACGAGGTGCTTCGTGAGCACTGCGAGGCGCTGGGCCGCAACCCCGACGAGATTGAGCGGTCAACGCTGCAGAACGTGAAGCTCGCGGCTGCCGGCAAGCCCGGCGAAAGCCCCGCCCAAGTGGTGGATCGCTTTGGCGAGCTTGCGGATGCCGGCGCCCAGCACGTGATCTTCAGCGTGCGCGACGACGCGGATCCGGCGGTGATGGAACTGCTGGCAACCCAGGTGCTGCCGGAGTTGCGGGCGCTCTAGCGGGCGGTGGCCTCGTCGAGCCGCGCGATGATCATCGCGGCCCCAAGACGGGTGAGGATCGCGCGTGCGCTGTCAACCCAGACGGCCACCTCTGGGTCGCGCGCGTCAACGAGGATCGCGGCTCCAAGGCCCAGCAGCGCCTCATCCCACACCAGCCCAAGTTCGTGGAACGCGGCCAGCGCCGCTCGATAGCCAGCGATGGCCGCAGCCCTATCGCCCTCCAGAGCGGCCAGCCCGGCGCGGATCACGGCCCGATCGGGATCAACCGCCCGGCCGCGCGTCCCGAGCGCCGCCAGTCCGTCGAGCGCCTGGCGCGCCGTCGCGGCGTCTCGTCCCAGCAGGGCGGCGCGCCCAGCTTTCGGCAGGGCGTACGGGGCGTTGAGATCGCTGACATCCACAACGGCCATCCATGCCCTCGCGGCGTCGGTCCAGCGACCGGCGGCGAAGTTGGACGTGGCCGTGACATCAAGCGCGCCCGACTGCATGTCGCGATCGGCGGTGCCCTCGAGATCGCGGACGACGGCGTCCCGCTCGTCATCCGGCAGCGTGCCGCGAACGGCGTCGTAGAGCGCCTTCTGGTTGCGGTTGCCGAGCAGTGCCTCGGCGTCAACATCGAGCGCGCTGATCGCCTCGATGGCCGCCAGCGCCCAGTCCCACTCGCCGGTTCGGCGGGCGTCCTCGGTGGCGTTCATCGTGATGACGATCTCCTGGTTCCGCTCACCAAGGCGGCAGGCGAGATCGATGGCTTCGTGCTCCAGCGCAAGAGACTAGGCCGGGCTGTCGAGGGCGACAGCCGAGGTCAGGATGCCCTGCACCCGCACCTGTACTTCGGGCAGATCGGCCTCCTGCGCCAGGTGGTACGCACCCTGGAGGAGGGCCCGAGCCTCCCAGAGGCGTCCCAGATAGAACGCCGCGGTGCCCTTGATGCGGGGCGCCTCGGTGGCCAGCTGGACGTCGCCAAGAAGCTCTGCGGCGGCGAGCTGGCGGTCGGCCATCTCGAGCGCCCGCGGATACGCCCCGGTGAGAAACGTGGAGGCCGAGGGGCTGCGGATGAGCCGGACGAGGTTGAGGTCGTTGTCGCCCAGGTCCTCGTAGCGCGCAAACGCGCCTTCAAGGTAGTCGGCCGCCTCCTGGCGTCTCCTGGCGTCTCCTGGCGTCGGCGATGGTCTGGCCGTACCAGCCGGCGACGCGCGCGGCGGCCGATCGGTCGCCGAGGGCCTCCAGGGCCTCAATGGCAAGCCCCAGGTCGCGCAGCGCCGGCTCATACCGGACGGCGCGGTTGGCCGCAATGCGAGCGAGCTCCGGCAGAAAGGTTGTCGCGCGAACGGGTATCTCCGGGGATCCGGCCCCGGCTTGACCCCGGGCGCATGCACCGCATGACTGCCCACAGGCCATCGGTCTCGACACGGATCAGCACTTCGACGTGTCGCCTGACCGGCGGCCACGTTCGCCACGCGTTATGCACCGCGTGCATACCCCGTGGCGCAACGGGTGCGCTGAGGGCGTGTCAGACCGGTCCATCTGGGCCGCAGGCGGCGCGCCCGACGCTTCGACATCGGCAAGCGCCGCAGCCAGCCATGGAGTGCATGCGGGCGGCGTCAAGCTCACCCGGCTCGGAATGAGGTGCGGAAGATATACCCCCCAGGGGTATAGCGTCGGGCGTGGTACAGTGCAGCGGTCCACCATGCTGCG
>CAIXZV010000414.1 GCA_903924005.1 uncultured Chloroflexota bacterium
CCGCGGGCCAGCTGGTCCTTCTCGGCCTGGGTGAGGCTTCGCTCAAGGACCCCCAGATAGAGCTCCTCCTCGGCCAGGTGCACCTTGAGCAGCGCGTGGAGCCGGTAGAGCGCGCGGCGCAGCGCCAGCCCCTCCACGGCACTCCAGCTGCAGCCTTCAGCGTGTTCGCGGTAGCGGCTCAGCTCCTCCACCAGCCGGCGGATCGCCCGGTGTTCCTCGCGCATGGGCGCCATGGAGTGGCGGCCGTCCATCAGCGCCTCGATCCGGTCGTACAGCGCCAGTTCAACGGTGTCCATGTAGGGCAGGAGCTGTCCGGTGATGAACGCGTGCTCCTCTTCGAAGAGCGCGTGGAGAGAGGCGCACTCCACCTGGCCAACCATTTCCGCCAGAACCAGCAGCCTGTCCACATGGGGGAGCAGACGGGTGTGCTGTTCATCGCTGGTGGCGCGCAGGGTGCTCGGCGCTTGGTCTCGTTGGATCACCACTGCACGGTGCCAGCCGGAGGTGCCCTCCCGGACCGGCCGGTCGTCACGAAGGGCCCGCCGTCTGGCCTAGACCCGGCTCTCCACCGGTCCCGACATCCGCGTGTCCTGCCGCTGTAGTCCGCTTGGTCCCGCATCTCATGACGAAGGGCTCAGTGCTTCTATATGCCAGAGACATATAGATATCCCATACAGCTGCTCGGGCAAGATCCGACCCGCCCGCGGCTACCGCCAGGTGATCCAGCCCATGAGCGAGCCACTGAATCTGGTCCTCTTCTCCGGCACGGCCGACAAGCTGCACGCCGCCGCCACCCTGGTCGCCGGAGCTGCGGCGATGGAGCAGCCCGTGAACATCCTCCTCCAGTACTGGGCGCTGGACGCGTTCCGAACAGCCCGGGCTGACGACATGCTCGGCCTGGCCTGGGACGCCATCTCGGAGGGCACGAGCCGGCCCGTCCACGGGTCCAAGGCGATCCCTTGGATGGAGACCTTCCGCATGGCCAAGGAGCTTGGCGAGGTCCAGATCCTCGCCTGTACCGGCTCCCTTGACGTGCTCGGCATCGATCGCTCGGAGCTGGACCCCATCGTGGACTCCGAGGCCGGGATTGCCGTGTTCCTAGCGGCCGCCGGTGAGGGCGGCATCACGTTCATTTAGGTGCGCACTGAGACGCCAAAGGAGCCAGAGATGACCGAGAAACTCGTGTTCATGGTCACCAAGGGCCCGGCTGATGCCGAGCTTGCAACCGTGCCGTTCGTGATGGCCGCCGCCGCCCTCGCCTCGGATGTCGAGGTGGTCATGGGCTTTCAGGGCCCGGGCGTGGAGCTCATGGCGCGCGGCGTCGCAGAGACCGTGAACGCCCCTGAGTTCCCGCCTCTGGCCAAGCTGCTCGGCGATGTCCGCGAGCTCGGCGCAAAGCTGCTGGTCTGCTCGCCGTGTCTCAAGAGCCGCGGGATCGCGGCGCCCGAGGGGCTTGTTGACGGCGCCGAAGTGGTGGCCGCCGGCCGCTTCATCGTCGAGATCACATCGGCCACCAACGCACTTGTGTACTAGGAGACCACTGCAATGACCTCAACGCTTGAAGAACTCACCGCAATGACCGCCGCCAAGATCGTGGACGCGCGCGGCTCTGCCTGCCCGGGCCCCCTTCTCGAGGCCAAGAAGAGCATGGGCACAGTCGCCATTGGCGACACCATCGAGATCTGGTCCACAGACCCGGGCACCAAGAGCGACATTGGCGCCTGGTCCGGCAAGGTGGGCCACGAGTTCCTCGGCGTC
The DNA here is from genome assembly GCA_903924005.1 of uncultured Chloroflexota bacterium. Lineage (GTDB taxonomy): Bacteria > Chloroflexota > Limnocylindria > Limnocylindrales > CSP1-4 > CAIXZV01. The sequence goes on from CAIXZV010000414.1 coordinate 1,759, forward strand.
GTGCCCGCCGACGGCTACGACCGCGTCCTCGTCATCCGCCGCAAGTAGCACCGTCCTCCCCCTGCTGCCCCGGCGCGTCTCCCCTCAGGCGCGCCGCGACCGCCCCCGCTCTGGAGCCCAACACCGATGACCGCCCCCGTCGCCACGGAGCCGCGGGCCTCCGCCGAGACGTTTGTGCCAAAAATCCTCGTCTTCTCCACAAACAACATCTCGGATCCCGGCATCGACCTTGCCGGCAGCGCCCACATGCACTACTCGCCCGGCGTCCGGGTGATCGGCCTGCCGTGCACCAGCGGTGTTCGGCCGTCCTGGATCCTCCACGCGCTGGAGTCCGGGTTTGACGGCGTGTTTGTGGCCTCCGACGGCGACGAGTGCGCGTACCTCCACGACTGCGCCAAGCGCTCGTCGCGGATCATGAGCATCGCCCAAAAGACGATGCGCGAGCGCGGGATCGACGCGGGCAGGCTCCGCATGGCGGCCATCTGCTCCGTCTGCTCGGAGCCGTTCACCAAGCACGTTGTGGGGTTCTCGGCCGCATTGGTCCCGATGGGACCGGTGATGGCGACAAAGGCCCCCGGGGCCACAGAGGCACTGGCATGACGGCCATGAATTACGACGTCCTGGTCGTTGGCGCCGGCATCGGCGGCATGGAATCCGCCCTCAAGCTTGGCGATATGGGCTACAAGGTGCTCCTGGTTGAGAAGGAGGCAAGCGTCGGCGGGAAGATGATCCTGCTGTCCAAGGTCTTCCCCACGCTGGACTGCGCCTCCTGCATCTCCACGCCAAAGATGGCGTCCACCATCCACCACACACACACACACA
>CAIXZV010000415.1 GCA_903924005.1 uncultured Chloroflexota bacterium
GCCACGATGAGCTCGCCGGGCTCCAGGGCCGTTGTATAGGGCCCCAGGACGAAGTCAGCGATCGGGACCTCACGCCGCTCGTCGCCGCGACCAAGGATCAGCGTGGCGTCCGCAGCAAGCAGGAACGTTGCGGGATCCGAATGCGGGTCCGCAAACGCAAGGTTGCCGCCAAGCGTGCCGACATTGCGCACGCGGATGTTCGCGACCTGCCGCTCCATCTGGGCAAGCGCCGGCCAGCCGGCCTCAACAAGCGGCGAGCGCTCCACGGCACGATGCGAGACCGCGCCGCCAATCAGGAGGGCGCCTTCGTCGTCTGTTTCGAGGCGGCCCATCTCCTCAATCCGCTTCACGTCCACAAGGTGGCTGTACGCGGCGAAGCCAAGCTTCATGAGGAGCAGCAGCTCGGTGCCGCCCGAATAGACGACCGCCTCGTCACCAAGTTTGTCCAGGAGACGCGTGGCCTCAGCAACCGTTGCGGCCCGATGCAGCTCAAACGGCGCGAGCGTGGTCACCGGCGGGCGTCCCCCGGGAGGGCCCCCGGAGGCCGAGAGCGACGCCATCGCCGCCTCGATGCCGGCACCGACGTCAAGCTTGACGCCAAGGTCAACGAAGCCTTGACCGAGAGCCGCAAGCCCCACGATCGGGTACATCGGACGGGCGTTCGCGCCCATGTGGCCAATCCGGATGATGGGTCCGGCACCCTGTCCGGCGGACAACTGCACCCCATATCGGGCGCGGACGTGGTCGCGGATGCCAATGTCCGTCAGGCCATCCGGCACACGGATGGCAGTGGCGCAAGCGGCCGCGATCTCATCGCGCGCGGCCCACACCGTCAGGCCCATCGCGGTCACGCCGGCGCGGCACGCGGCCGCCACTCGCGTATGGCGGGCGATGGATGCGTCCAGACCCTCCTCAAGCAGCTCCGCAGCAGCCGCCGAGACGCCGTGAAGATCGGAGACCGACGGGGTGAATGGGAACTTCCCGTTGCCGTGCCACTGCTCCTTCCAGTCCAGCATGGACAGGAACGAGCCGCGCGGGGCGTTCGGGTTCTCGGCGATCAGCGCCCAAGCCTGTTCGCTGACGGCCATCAGGGACATCCCCGGAGGGCCCCCGAGACACTTCTGGGGACCGGCGACCAGCAGGTCCAGCTGCCACTCCTGCGGCCTGAGCTCAACGCCGCCAAAGGAGGAGACGCAGTCCACAATCGTGACCACGCCGCGCGAGCGGCAGATCGGCCCGATCTCGCGGACGGGGTTGAGCGTGCCCGACGGCGTCTCGGAGTGCACCACCGAGACTGCCTTCACCTGGGGGTGGGCATCGAGGTAGGCAGCAACCGCGGCAGGATCGATGGCCTCGTTGTACGGGACCTCGAGCTCGTGGAGTTCGGCGCCAATCGCCGTGAGCCAGTAGCCAAAGCCCTTGCCGAAGACGCCCGAGACGAGGTTCAGCACGGCCATGCCGGGCCGAACCACAGACCGCGCCGCAGACTCAAGGCCAAGGACGGCCTCGCCCTGCATGAGGATGATCTCGTGCTCGGTGGTGCCGTAGATTGCGGCAATCCGCTGCTCAGCCACCTTGAAGCGCTCAATGAACGCCGGGTCATAGTGGTAGAGGATTGGCGAACCAAGGGCCGCCCGTGCGGCAGCGGTGACGTCGTTTGGCCCCGCGCTCAGCGTAAAGTCAGCCGGTCTCATTCGCGTGTCCCTTTGGTCTGGTCATCGGATCGGCCACGGCCTCCCAGGCGCCGCATCGAGTCTCCAACCTTTGAGCCGACGACGGACGCCATCAGCCCGATGCCGCCCACCGGTGCGGACGATCCGGCCATCGCCGCGCCCTCCGGGTCCGTGAGCTTTGCCTCGATGCAACGTGCGGTGTCGGCCACGAGCCGCTTGGAGACATCGGCAATGATGCCCTGACCCATCTGCGCGGCGCGACCCTTGATCTCGAGATCGGTGGTCATGCGGACCAGCGCACCGTCGCCCGCAGGCAGAACCTCCATCAACGCGGAGATCTTCGCGGTGTCGGCGCCGCCTGATGCCTTGCCTTCGCCCGTGATCCGCGCCGTGCGGGATGCGTCATCGCGCTCTGCAATCCTGACCCGTCCGTCATAGACAAACTTCATCGGGCCAAGCTTGACCGAGACCCGCCCGGGGTAGGTGCCTTCCGCGTCGGGCTCGCCCAGCTCGGCGCCGGGGACACACGGCACGACGGCAGGGAGGTCCAGCAGCAGCCTGAACGCGGCGTCCGGGCTGCTGGCGATGGTGAACTCGTTGATCAGGCGCATTTGGTCAGCGCGCTCCACGGAGGTACGGCAAACCCAGCGCTGCCGGGAGCCGGGACTGACGCGTGAACAGGACCAGCACCACCATCACCGACACGAACGGCAGCATCTGGACGACGTCCACTGGGATTGCGATACCAAACAGCTGCAGAGCCGTGGCAAGCGACATCGACATGCCAAACAGCAGCGCCCCAAGGACGGGGCCCCACGCACGACCACGTCCAAGCATCGCGATCACGATGGCGATAAAGCCCATGCCGTTGGTGAGGAACGGGACGAAGGTTCCGGCGCCCACGATGGCCATGTACGCCCCGCCAATCCCGGCGAGGGCACCGCAGCTCAACTCGGCGATGGTGCGGACCGTCACGACGCTCACACCGGCCGCATCGAGCGAGTCGGGCCGCTCCCCCGCCGCGCGAAGGCTCAGCCCAGCCGACGTCCGCCGGAAGATCCAGCCCACCACCGCCACCAGCACCAGCGCCGCGTAGACGGGTGCCGGCTGGGTGAAGAGGCTCCCGCCCAAGATCGGGATGTCCCCGAGGAACGGGATCTTCAGCTCGGGGATGGCGTCAAGACGCGGGTAGGACTTCCCAAACATCGCCCCGTGGAGCAGGCTCGTCGCCCCCTCCGCCGTCAGCACGATGGAGATGCC
>CAIXZV010000416.1 GCA_903924005.1 uncultured Chloroflexota bacterium
CCACGGCCTGCCAGCCCGCGCCCTTCGCGTAGCGGAGTGATGTGGTGGCGTGCATCAGCGGCACCGTGACGGTCTTCCCGTCCGCCGTGGTGAACGCGCCGTCGGCTGTGGCCGACACCTCAAACGGGTCCTGCCAGGCGGCCTTGAGGTAGATGGCGTTGACCAGCGTCAGACGCGACATGTCGTCCAGCACCCCGGGCTGCAGCAGCTCCGGGATGCGCTGCTCGGTCTGGTCGCTCACCCACCCGTTGATGGCCTTGCGGGCGGTCTCGGTGGCGGTGATGTAGTCAACGAGGCGCAGGCCGGCGCCGTAGCGTGCTGCGAGGGCGTCAAGGTAGGCCTGTTGGAGCGCCATGCCCTTCTGGGCGAACGGCGCGTTGGCGATCCGCAGCGTCACGGCGAGATCGTTGCCGCTGTCGTCCTTGAAGGTCCCGCTGCGCGTGGCGAGGGCCGCGTCGAGCGCGTTGAGCCAGGAGGCGTTTGCGTCGCTGGCGAGGTTGTGGAGGACCGCGTCCATCTCTGCGGCGGTCTGGCCCTTTGCCCCGGCACGCGCCATGCCAAGCGCGAGGGCGATGCTGGCCGGGGAGATGACGGCGTTGGGGGTGCCGGCAGCAAGCTTGGCGTAGAGCTCAAGGCCGAAGGCGTTGATGGCGCTGCCCGCGAGGGCGGCATCGGCCGGGTTGGCGCTCACGCGGGCGACTGCGGACCGGGCAAGCTCGATGGTGCCGCCGGGCGGCACGGAGGGGGCCGACGAGCAGGCGCTCAGCGCAAGGCTCGCGGCGACCAGGAGGGCGGCGGACCGGGTGCGGGTGGTCATGGCGGTATCCCCAAAGGGCGGCTAGGCGCCCCCCGGACGCGCCGCGTGGCTGCGCGGTTTCCACGCGGAGCGTCTGGAGCGTCTGGTGCACATAGTCACCGATACCGGCCTAGTACGAAAGTCCTACATATCGATGACCCCACAGGTGGGTGTCATCAAACCGCTATTGCTTGTCAGATACCACCTACAGAGCCACGTCGATCACCCCGGGTGGTGACGGCGAGGGGACCCGGGCAACCGGGCTGCCGATCCTCGACGAAAGGCTCACTTTGGGAGCAGGAGTATCACCATGGCCGCACAGACCTTCAACACTGCTGGCTCGCGCCGCCGTAACCGCCGCCAGATGCTGGCGGTCCTGCTGATGGCGTCAGCAGTGGCCACCGTGGGCGCCGGCGCGATGTCGCTGGCCGTCTTCACCGACACGCAGGCCTCGGCCGGATCCTGGACCGCAGGCACCATCAAGCTGGGCGTCAGCCCCACGACCACCTTCACTGCCACAAACATCCTGCCCGGCGACACCGGCAGCCAGACGGTCACGATCAGCAACGTCGGCACGGGCCAGCTGCGCTACGCGATGACGTCGGTCTCTACCAACGCGGACCTCAAGGGCCTCGCCGCCCAGATGACGTTGACCGTCAAGGTTGGGGCATGCCCGTCCGCTGGCGCCACGCTCTACACGGGCTCCCTGAGCGCCGCCCTCTTTGGCGACCCCACCCAGGGCCAGCAGACGAACGACCAGATCATCGCGGCCGCGGCTAACCAGAGCCTCTGCTTCACCTGGCTGTTCCCGCTGGCCTCGGCAAACAGCTTCCAGTCCGCCGCAACGTCGACGACCTTCACGTTCGCCGCCGAGCAGACGCAGAACAACTAGCCCACACCTCGG
>CAIXZV010000417.1 GCA_903924005.1 uncultured Chloroflexota bacterium
GGGCAGCCCGGCGGCGCTGAAGGCAAAGCTGACCCGTGAGACGCTGATGGTGGACGCGCCTGATCGCGCAGCCCTGGCTGGGGAGCTGGCCCACCTTGGGCTAGCCGTGCAGGGAGATGGACCCTTTGCGTTCACGCTCGATGGGCGCACGGTCCATGCGGTGCTCCGCTCCATCGAGACGCCGCTGACCCTGGTCCAAACCCATGCGCCAAGCCTTGAGGATGCGTACCTGGCCATCGTGGGGCGAGCCGATGCGTGAGCTCTCGGCGATCTTCGCCATCGCCCAGCGCGACTTCGTCAAGCTCCTGCGTGACCGGGCGCGGATCATCTCGGACTTCGCGTTTCCGCTGCTGCTGGTGGGCTTTCTGGGGCCGGCGCTGCAGGCTGGGTTTGGCTCGACGGGCGGTCTTGACCTCCAGGCCTTCGTCTTCACCGGCGTCCTGGCCCAGACCGTGTGGCAGTCCTCCGCGCTGGGGGTGATCTCGCTGATCGCGGATCGCGACGAGGACTTCAGCCAGGAGATCTTCGTCTCGCCAATCTCGCGCTACTCCATCGTGGCGGGCAAGATCATCGGCGAGTCCCTGGTGGCGATGCCCCAGGCCGGCGCCATCTTGGGCGTGGGGCTGCTGCTTGGGATCAAGCTCTCGCCGGCCGTGCTCCTGCTGCTGGTCCCCGTGATCGCGCTGGTCGCGGTCTTTGGCGCAGCCTTCGGGATCCTGATCCTGTCCAACATCGGCAGTCAGCGGACGGCCAACCAGATCTTCCCGTTCATCATGCTGCCGCAGTTCTTCCTGGCGGGTGTCATCAACCCGCTCCACAATCTGCCGTGGTTCCTTGAGATCCTCTCGCGCATCTCGCCGATGCGGTACGCGGTGGATCTCGTGCGCAACGTCTACTACGGCTTCGAACCGTCGGCCGTCCCCGCCGAGGCGTCCACGGCACCCGCCAACCTCGCGGTCATCGGCGTGATGCTTGTGGTGTTTGTGCTGGTGGGGACGGCCCGGTTTGTGCGCTCGGAGCGCAACCGCTAGGGACTAGACCTCGATGGGGAGCTCGTAGACCTCGGCGGTGGGGTGGCCGGCGCGCTCGTGGATGCGCATCACGGCCTCCTTTGACGGACCGGTGGCCAGACAGAAGACCTTGCCGGAGACCGGGTCAAGCCAAGCGCGCTCGAAGTGGACGCCCTCGTCCGCCTCAATAGCAAGGTCGGCCTCGTGTGCCTCCTGCAGCTGCGCGGCGGTCACGCCGAAGAACCCGCTGTGCACATCCATGAACGTCGACATGTGGGGCGCTCCTCTTGGTGGGCGGTCCGTTGCTCGAACCGCTCGGGAGCAAGACTCGCGGCCCTTCGGCATCCCGTCATCGGTTGGGCAACCCCGGGCGGCGCGGCGTTCCCGGTCCGGCTATAGGTCATCCAACCGATGCAGGTCTGGACAGCCCCCGTAGACTCCGCCATATGGCACGACTGGGCCCCCTCCTGTCGCCGGTCCTTGTTGGCCGTGACGACCTGCTTGACCAAGCCGAGCGACGCGTGGCCGATGCCGCGGCCGGGCGCGGGCGCCTCATCCTTCTGGCGGGCGGCGCCGGGATCGGGAAGTCGCGGCTCATCGCCTCGATTGGGCGAAAGGCGCGCGCGGCAGGCTTCCATGTGGCAGACGGCCTCGTCTCCCCCGCCGACGCCGATGTCCCCGCCGCGTCAATCCTTGACCTCGCCCGGACGATGCTGCGCATCGAGCACCTCCAGACCATCGGGGCGGCCATCCTTGAGCGCGCACGACAGGCGACGGACCTGACCCAGGGGCGTCGGCGAGCCTACGTGCACGATCTCGCAGACGCCATCCTGAACGGGCTGGACGGGCTGCACAAGCCGGCATACCTGTGGTTTGACGACCTCCAGTGGGCCGACGAGATCAGCCTCGACGTGATTGCCGAACTTGCGCGCGTTGCGATGGAGCGCCCGCTCCTCATCGTGGGGGCGTACCGGAGTGACGAGGTTGCCGCGGGTTCGCTCCTGCGCGGCTGGCGATCCCGGCTGCTTGCCCAGCGCATGGCGGAGGAGGCCCGGCTGGTCCCGCTGACGCCCGAAGAGACGGGCCAGATGGCGTCCGTGATCATTGGCGGACCGGTCCCCCGCGAGGTTGTGGAAGCCCTCTACGAGCGGACCGACGGCATCCCCCTGCACGTGGAGGAGCTGCTTGGCGCGCTTGAGGAGCCGGACCGGCTTGACGCCCGCGCCATCCGCAACTCGGCCGTCCCGCAGACTCTGGAGGACGCCATCGTCGCGCGCATCGGCCGCCTCACGCCCGAGGCGCAGGCCGTGGCCAGGGCGGGCGCCGTGATCGGCCGGTGCTTTGTCCCCGAGGTCCTTGCCGGGATCATGGACCGGCCGCTTGCGGAGATGGATGCGCCGCTTGCGGAACTCATCGATCACGACGTGCTTGACGCGGGTGGCCCGCGCGGCCTGATGGATTTCCGCCACCAGCTGCTTCGGGACGCCATGTACCGGTCCGTCCCGCCTGCCGAACTGCGCCGCTTCCACGCCCGGGCCGCCGAATTTGGCCGAGCGCTCGAGGGAGCCTCCGAGGTCCACGCTTCGGTCCACTACGAGCGTGCCGGGATGCGGGCTGAGGCCTACCGCTCCGCCCTTGCAGGGGCGCGCTCAGCGGCCGGCGTCCTCGCCCATCGGGAGGCGTTTGACCTGTTTGCCCGCGCCATCGACAACCTGCCCGATGCGCTTGCGGATGCCGAGGTTGGCGCAATCCTGCTGGAGGCCGCCGACTCGGCCGCAGCCCGTGAAGAGATGACGGCGTTTGAGCGCTGGATCCAGGACGCGCGGCGGCGATACGAGGGAGCAGGGGATCACATCGGTGTTGCCCGGGCAATCCTGGGTCTCGCAACGCTTGAGCGGCGAAACGCCGGACCCAGCGGTCCGCGACGTGCGCTTGTTGAGGCCGTGCTGGCCGAACTTGACCAGGTGCCGGACTCACCCGATGCCCGGGCCCTCCGGTGCGACGCTTGGTACGTTGCCGGGGTTGCCGCAATCGACGCCCGCGACCTCGGGCGCGCGGCCGACGCCGCGGATAGGGCCAAGGGCGAGGCGCTGGCCGCGGGGAGTGCCGCGCTGGTGGGCCAGTCTGAATCGCTCCAGGGGCTCGTGGAGGTCCTCCGTGGGGACATCGCAACCGGTCGTCGCCGCATCGAGGCCGAGGCCCGCCGGGCGCTCGCGGCTGGCGACGGCGATGCGGCCATCACGGCGTTCCGATGGGGCGGCGACATCCTTGTGCAGGCGCTGGACTATCGCGGCGCGCTGGACTTCATCGATGAGGGCATCCGGTACGCCGACTCGATTGAGCAGTCGTACTGCCCGGGCATTCTCTCAAGCGACGCTGCCACGATTGCGTGGGCGGACGGACGGTGGCCGGAGGCCGAGCATCGCGCACGCGAGGTCATCGCCCTGCGCGGCAGCGCCCGAGCGCCCGGGATGGCCCGTGTGCCGCTTGCGTTTGTGGCGCTGGGCCGTGGCGATCTTGCGGCGGCGCGACGGCTTGCCGCTGAGGCAGTGACGTTTGGCGAGCGCGGCGGAGCCCTGGACATCCTTGTGTCGGCGCTCTGGGCACAGGCCGAGATCGCACTGATCGCCCGCGACCCGGGGGCGGCGCTCGAGCCGGCGGAACGTGCGCTGCGCCTTGCAGAGGGATCGGGCGAGCGTGCGCAGGCGGCTCCGCTGGTTGTCCCCGGGGTCCGCGCGCTGCTGGCAGCGGGACGACCCGCGGATGCGCAGCGCTGGCTGGATCGTGTTGCGGCGCTGCTGGACGGCACGCCCTGGGCGTCGCTGCCAGCCGTCGGCCACGCCCGAGGGCTCATCGCGCTCTCGGAGGGATCCACCGGGATTGCACGTTCCGCCCTTGAGCGGGCTGTGGCCGGCTGGGACGCGATGCCAAGGATCTGGGAGGCCCTCTGGGCACGGTGTGACCTTGCGGCCGTGCACCTGCGGACGGGCCGCTATGCCGAGGCTGCATCGCTCATCGGCGATGTCCGCGAACGCGCCACCGCCCTCGACAGCCGCCCGCTCCTTGAGCGCGCGGACGAGCTTGCCCGAAACACCCGGGGACACGCGTCCACGGAGGCCGCGTGGCACCCGCTCACCAGTCGCGAACTCGAGGTTGCGCGCTGCATCGCCACCGGCATGACCAACAACGAGGTGGCGGCCGAGTTGGGGATTGCGCCGAAGACGGCGAGTGCCCATGTTGAGCACATCCTCGCAAAGCTGGGCGCGTCTCGACGGGCGGAGATCGCGGCCTGGGTCACCACGCTTGGCGACAGCGGTCGAACGCGGACGGCGTCTCGGTCCTCCGGCGGGCAGCCCGTCCGCCGCCCCTCCTGACCTCGGCCTCCCAGCGGCCCAACTGCGCGGTGCCGACGCCTTTGGTCCGGCTGGTGCGCCATCTGCACGGCGGCAGGGTATTCGCGGCGCGGCGGAACGCGTAGTTGGACCGCTGAGCGGCCCGTTTGCGCGTGGACCGCACAGTTGGACTCCCGGGCGGCCCGGGCTAGCGGGGCGCCCGGGGGGCACCTGCCCCGGCGCCGCTAGCCCGCGGCTGCCCCCTGCGCAACACCGGCCGTCGCCAGACGCTCGAGGAACGGTCGTGCGCCCAGACGCTCAAGCGCCTCGCGGGCGGCGGCGATGGCCGCGGGTGCCTCGGCCATCTCGCGCTCCGTGGGCGCAAGCAGCGTCACCAGATCAACCGCGGCCACGGCCTCATCGAAGACCAACCCGAGCTGGCGCCATCCGCGCAGCGCGTCGCGATACGCGGTGATCGCGTCCGCACGGCGGCCCTCAAGCGCGGCGATTCCGGCGCGCAGCGTGAGCCGGTCGAGGTCGATCGCCTGGCCGGCCCAGACGGCGCTCGTCAGCCGTTCCAGCAGCGTACTGGCGGTCTCGACATCACCGCTCCAGAGCGCGGAGCGTATGGCAAGCGGCAAGCCGATGGGCACGAAGTAGTTGGTGGTGTCGGCCGCGGCAACGCCGTGGCGCCTCGCCTCCGTGAAGTCGCCCGCCGCAAACGCCTGCCAGCCGCGAGCCCACGAGAGGTACGAGGCGAATTGGGGGTCCGCGATGTCCGGCGCGAGCCGCTCGGCGGCGGCGAGGTCGTCGGACGCATCCTCGCCGCGGAGCGACTTGAGGACGGAGCGGTCCACGTAGATCTCCAGGAACACCGAGGGCTTGACTTCCTTCGCCAGCCACTCGTCGGTGAGCGCCCGCGCCCACGCCCAGTCGCCGGTCCGGATTGCGCAGGACGCGGCATTGCCCACCATGAAGAACCCGTACTGCGTGCTGCCGCGACGGGCCGCAATCTCCAACCCCTCGCGAGCCATCGCCAACCCGGCGATCGGGTTTGCAAACTGCTCGAAGAACGTGAGCTGGGTGCGGGTCCCCATATGGATGCGCTCGAAGTCGTTCTCGACGGCCACCGCGTGGACGCCCCGCAGGAGCATGAGGGACTCGTTGGGGCGCTCTACGCGATAGAGGCAGGCGCTTCGAGAGCTGATGAGACGGGCCAGCACGGGCGTGACGCCAAAACGCTCGACGATGGGCAGCGCCCGCTCGATCCACTGAATTGCGCTCGGATAGTCGTCACGGTGGACATAGCCGGTGACGATGGCCGACATGAGCGTGCCGCCCGGCAGGGTGGCCTCCAGATCCTGGAACTCCTCCCATGCGGGCATCAGGAAGTCCAGCGTGGTGTCGGTGCCGGTGTCAAAGCTGTGCGCGCTGGCGAGCGCGGCGATTGCGGTCACAACGGCGGGGCGGTCACCGAGCTCGCGCCGTGCTGCGAGGGCGCCCTCCGCGTGGCGCAGCGCAGGCTCCGCCACGATGCCCTCCATCGCCGACGCCAGCGCCTTCTCATGCAGCTCCGCACGGTCGGACGCCAGCGGACTGACCTCGAGGGCACGCTCGTAGAAGGTGATCGCCTGCGGGTGCGAGCCAAGGGCCACAGCGCGCTCGGCCGCGGCCCGCAGCGCAACCCGAGCCTGCGCAGCCAGCGCATCCGCCTCGACGCCTTCGGCAGCGTACTCGTGGGCTGCGAGATAGTGGCCGGCCAGAGCCCCCGCCAGCTCGTCCGTCTCCAGCGTCTCGAAGAAGCGGGCAGCAGCCAGGTGGCGCGCCTTGCGGTCCTTCTTGGCCAATGTGTTGTACGCAACCTCACGGATCAGCGCCTGGACAAAGGCGTACTGGCCGCGCTCCGGCGAGCGGGCGTCGGCAAGGTGGATAAACAGCTCGCGGCGGACGAGCGCGCGCAGACGCGTCTCCAGCGCCGCGGCATCCAGCCCGGACACGGCGGCAAGACCCGGGATCGCGAAACTCTGGCCCAGCACGGCTGCATCGGCCACCAGCGCCCGATCAGATGCGTCCAACTCGTCCAGCCGCGCCGTGATGAGCGCGGTGAGCGTCTCGGGCACGGCGAGGTCAGCAAGGCTGTCCACCGGGCGATAGGCATCTCCGTCCAGGACCAGCCTGCCCTGCGCCAGCAGCATGCGGACGGTCTCCACCGCGTACAGCGGGATGCCGTCGGCCCGGGCAACAATCGCGTCGCGGGCGGCCACGGGCAGCCCGGGGACAAGCCCGGCAAGCAGTTCCTGCATCGCCGCCTTCGGCAGCGGCTCAAGGTAGATCGACGTGAAGCTGCGCTTGCCAGCGCCCCAGTCCGGCCGCCGCTCCAGCAGCTCCGGTCGTGACAGCGTCACGATCAGCAGCGGGATGCTGCGGCTCCACTCCAGCAGGTGGTCGATGAAGTCCAGCGTCCCGCCGTCGGCCCACTGGAGGTCCTCAAACACCAGCACAACGGGTGCGGTGTCCGACAGGCGCTCGAAGAATGTCCGCCACGCGCCAAACAGCTGCTCTGAGCCTGCCCCCGTCTGGACGCCCAGCAGGGCGAGGATCGCGGGCTCAATCCAGCGCCGCTCCGCCTCGTCCGGCACGTGCTGGACCAACATCGCGGCAACCTTGGCGCGCGTAGCGGTCTCGTCGTCTGTCTCGGTGAGGCCGGCGCGGCCGCGCAGCATCTCGCCCAGCGCCCAGAAGGTGATCCCCTCGCCGTACGCGGGCGATCGGCCGTTGTGCCACCAGACGGCGTCCATGATGCCGTCGAGGTACTTCTCAAACTCCCACGCGAGCCTGCTCTTGCCGATGCCGCCGATGCCGGTGATGGACACCAGCCGCGCGCGCCGCTCGCGCGCCGTGGCGTGGAAGAGGTCCTTCATAAGCCGGATCTCGTCGTCACGGCCAACAAACGGCGCTTCCATCGAGTCACTGCGGCCACGACCGCCGCGCTCGGCCACCACCCGCAGGGCGCGCCACGCCGGGACGGGCGCAACCTTGCCCTTGAGCGTCTGGTCGCCGACGGGCTCGAAGGCGATGGCGGACGAGGCCGCGCGCTGCGTCGTCTCCCCCACCAGGACCGTGCCGGGCTGGGCGACGGACTGGAGGCGGGCCGCGGTGTTGACGAGGTCGCCCGCAACCATGCCCTGGTTTGTGGCGCCGATGGTCACCGCCGCTTCGCCTGTGAGGACGCCAGCCCTTGCGCTGATGCCAGGCCCGAGACCCTTGACTGCGTCCACCAGCTCCATCGCGGCGCGGACGGCTCGCTCGGCGTCGTCTTCGCGCGCCACGGGCGTGCCCCAGACGGCCATGACCGCATCGCCGATGAACTTCTCCACGATGCCGCCGTAGCGGGTCACGATCTCTCCGGCCAGGTCGAAGTTGCGGGTCAGCGTCTCGCGGACGTCCTCGCTGTCGCGCTCCTCGGCGAAGGGCGTGAAGCCCACAAGGTCCGTGAACATGATGCTGACAAGCCGGCGCTCCGAGACGGGGGTGGAGGCTGGGCCGCGCGACGCGACGAAGCCCGCCGGGAGTCCAGGGGGCATGCCGGCTGTGGGCGCGGCGCCGGGCCGCACGGCGGGCGCTCCGGCCGCGCCGGCGGCTGCCAAAAGGGGCGTGGCGCACTCGGAGCAGAACTTCGCGCCCGGCGTGTTCGCCGTGCCGCAGGTGGGGCAGCCAGAGGCCAGCGGGGTTGCGCACTCAGAGCAGAACTTCGCCCCGGGGCGGTTCTCAGTGCCGCAGCTGGAACAGGTCACGAAGTAGCGTCCTCCCCAGACGTTGACCGGTGAGGCGTGAGTGTAACCGCGGAGGCCAAATGGCATCGATTGCGCAGGCCGAGTGGCCCCCTCGCCGTTGCGAGCGGAGCGACCCTCGCGCAGTTGGGCCGCCCGGTGGCCCAACTGCGCACCGGGCGCGTCGTCTGGTCCACTCCGGTGGCCGCGTGCGCACTACGGGGCCAGTCCACCGCGCAGATGGCCTCCGAGGTGGCCCGATTGCATCGTCGCCGCGCAGTTGGGCCACCGGGCGGGCCGCTCCAAGGTGCGATCGCTAACCGTCAGGCCGCCGGGATCGCCGGCCGCGGCGCGCCCTCGGGGCTGACCGCGGGTCCCCGTTGACGGTCTCCACGGCCCCCTGCTACCGTCCCGGCCAGCCGGGCTCGCGTGGGGCGCATGAGACCGGAAGGCGACGCCGGGGATCGCGCACGCGCCCATATTGACTGCTGGAGCGCTGCGCCACGGGTCCGCTGATCCCCCTCCGCACACATCGCCGCCCCGAACGGTTGATCTTTGGCCTCGCCGCCATCGTCATGGTTGCCGGCCTGGTTGTGGCCGCCCCGTCCATCTTCGGACGCGGCTCAGACCCCGCCGCGACGGCACGCATCGCGGTGAGCGGGTCGAAGGCGCGCGACGCGGGCGAGGACTGGACTGCCGTGACGCCGCCGCTCACGCCCATCACCATCCCCTCCCCCAGTCCAACGCCCAGCCCAACGCCAGAGCCGCCGCAGCCCACGCGCTACAGGATCAAGTCCGGCGACACGATCTACTCAATCGCCGCCATGTTCAACCTCCGGATGTCCAGCGTCATGTGGTCCAACGGCCTCACCAACGCGCTCATCCACGTGGGCAGGTGGCTCACGCTGCCGCCGTCCGATGGCCTGATGACCACCGTCCTGGCGGGCGAGACGCTCGAGGACCTCGCGGCCAGAGTCCATGTTGTGCCGGAGGTCATCGCCGCGGCCAACGGTCTGGCAGAAGGCGCTGTGCTCACGACGGACCAGGTGCTGTTCATCCCCGATGGGCGCGGACCCAAGATCGACCTGACCCACCTGCCGCCGGGGCTGTCCGGGTCCAGCCCGCTGCGGAAGTTCAGTTGGCCGTTGGCCAGCTGGGAGCTGAGCCAGACCTTCGGCTGCACCGGCTTCTGGGCGGAGGCGCGGTTTGGCAACTGCGCCCACTACCACGGCGGCATTGATCTGGTGGCCCCGCTGGGGACGCCTGTGCGTGCGGTCGGGGCGGGCAGGGTGACGTTCTCCGGCTGGAACGGCGGCGGCGGCTGGATGGTCTGCATCGACCATGGCGAGAAGATCACCACCTGCTACGCGCACATGTACGCGCTCGCCGTCCGTGTCGGCGCCCGGGTGCAACGCGGCACGATGGTTGGACGGCTGGGCGGCACGGGCAACGCCACCGGCGCGCACCTGCACTTCGAGATCTGGAAGGGCCCGCGCGGTCCTGACGGCGTTCGGCTCAACCCGTGGGTGTACCTGCCCTAGCACTGAGACGGCGGTATCATCGGCCTCCGCGCGCCCGTAGCTCAGTGGATAGAGCACCTGACTTCGGATCAGGTGGTCGGGGGTTCGAATCCCTCCGGGCGCGCCA
>CAIXZV010000418.1 GCA_903924005.1 uncultured Chloroflexota bacterium
CGCGGACGGCGGCCCCACGCGCTGGTCCGCCCACCGGCTCACCCCCGCTGGCTTCTACGAGGGCGACATGTACAGCGCGGAGCACGTCTACCCCTGGATGTGGGAGGACTACGCCGGGCTGCGACCCCACGCGGCAATCGCGGAGATCCTCGCCGAACACCCCTGGCCGCGGCTCTATGACCAGGCGCGCCTCGCCCGCAACACGGTTCCCGTGGCGGCGACGATCTACATCGACGACGTCTATGTCGATCGCGTCTTCGCGATGGAGACGGCGGCCTTGGTGCCCAACCTGCGCCCCTGGATCACCAACGAGTACGCCCACAACGGTCTGCGCGCTGACGGCGAGCGCGTCTTGGGCCGGCTGATCGACATGGTGAAGGGCCGCGTGTGACGGTCCGGCCCGGGGTCACGGGGGTTCGGCGCGATGTCGCCCTGCTCTTTGCGACGCGCTGTCTGCGGATGTTTGGCTACGGCTTTCTGGCCGTGGTCCTCGTCCTGTACCTCAACGTCATCGGCCTCAGCGGCCCGGAAACGGGTCTGCTGTTGGGTCTTGCGCTGCTGGGCGACGCCGCCGTATCGCTCTGGCTGACCACGCACGCCGATCGCATCGGCCGTCGCCGGGTGCTGGTGGCGGGTGCCGTGCTCATGTTGGCCGCGGGGCTTGCGTTTACCGCAACGCCGCTCCTGCCCGTGCTCATCGTTGCGGCGACGATTGGTGTGATCAGCCCCAGCGGCAACGAGGTGGGCCCGTTCCTCGCGGTGGAGCAGGCCGCCCTGTCCCAGCTGGTGGACGACAAGGCGCGGACCTCGCTCTTCGCGCGCTACCAGCTGGCCGGGTCCCTGGCCACCGCTGCTGGCACCCTGGCAGGGGGTGGGCTTGCGCAGGCAGCCATCGCCTCGGGGCAGACCCCGGAGGCCGCGTATCGGCTGGTGATCGTTGGCTATGCGCTTGTGGGCGTGCTGCTTGCGCTGCTGTTCACCCGCGTCTCTGCGGCCGCCGAAGTGCCCGCGGAGACGCTTGCCCGTCTCGCTGATACGGGCGTCCGCGGCCGTCTTGGCCTCCACGGCTCCCGTGATGTCGTGCTCCGTCTGTCGGCCCTGTTTGCGCTTGACGCCTTTGCCGGCGGCTTTGTCATGGGCAGCTTTATCGCCTGGTGGTTCCACATCCGATACGGCGTGGATCCGGTGGGCATCGGCGCTGTGCTTGCGGTGGCCAACATCCTGGCCGGGATCTCGGCGCTGGCCGCCGGGCGCATGGCCGCGCGCTTTGGGCTGGTGCGGACGATGGTGTTCACACACCTGCCGTCAAACGTGCTGCTGATGCTGGTCCCGCTCATGCCAAACCTGCCGCTGGCGGTGCTGATGCTGCTGGCGCGGTTTGCGATCAGCCAGATGGACGTGCCCACACGGCAGTCCTACACGATGGCCATCGTGGCGCCGGACGAGCGTTCCGCGGCCGCCGGGGTGACCGGTATCGCACGCTCCTTGGGCGTTGCGGCGGCGCCTCTGGTGGCAGGCCCGCTGTTTGCGGTGGCATCGCTTGCATCGGTGCCGTTCCTCGTTGGCGGCGGGCTGAAGATCGTGTACGACGTGTTGCTCTACCGGCGGTTTGTCCAGTTGCCGCCCCCGGAGGAGCAACCGGTCTGACCTGTCGGCAGGGGCCCCGTGTCGCGCTCATCGCGACGACCGCGGGTGTCGCCGCTCTACCGCCGTACGCTGCAAGCGCCACACACTTCGCCCAGACCGTTGCAGGAGCCACAACATGTCCACCGCCCAGCACGCAGACCTCGTCTTCACCGGCGGCGCGGTCCGCACGATGGACCCGGTCCGCAGCCAGGCTGAGGCCGTGGCGGTGGCCGCCGGCCGGATCACCTTCGTGGGTCTGGCCGCCCAGGCCCGGGCGCATATCGGCCCGCGGACACGCGTGGTGGACCTGCGCGGCCGAACCCTGCTGCCGTCGTTTCAGGACGCCCATGTCCACCCGTCGATGGCGGGGGTCAACCTTGGCCGCTGTCCCCTCCACGAGCTGACGCACACGCTCGCGAGCTATCAGGAGGCCATTCGCGCGGCGGTCATCCGCCAGAAGGGTGAGTGGATCCTCGGCGACGGCTGGTACATGGCGGCGTTCCCGGGCGGCACCCCGGCCCGCGCGGACCTTGACGCCGTCACCGACGGGCGTCCCGCGTTCTTCGAGAACCGCGATGGTCACGGCGCCTGGGTCAACACTGCGGCCCTCGCACGCGCCGGCATCACGCGCGACACGCCGGATCCGGCGGACGGCCGCATCGAGCGAGAGGCCGACGGAACGCCGCAGGGCACGCTGCACGAGGGTGCGATGGAGCTGGTCCGCCGGCTGATCCCGCCGCCCACCACGGACGAAATCGCGGACGGCATCGAGCTTGCCCAGCAGTACCTGTTCCGTCTTGGCGTCACCGCTTGGCAGGACGCATGGGTGGAGCCGCGGCATCTGGCCGGGTATCGGCTGCTGGCGGAACAGGGCCGCCTCATCGGGCGGACCATCGCCAACCACTGGTGGGACCGCGAGCGCGGTGGCGAGCAGATTGACGAGATCGTGGAGCGCCGGGTCTACGGCACGCTTGGTCGCCTCACGTCGAGCACCGTCAAGATCATGCTGGATGGTGTTGCGGAGAACTACACAGCGGCGATGCTGCACCCGTATCTGGGCCCTGATGGCGGGTCCACCGGCAACCGTGGCATCAGCTTTGTGGAGCCTGAGGCGCTCAAGCGCCACGTGACGCGGCTTGACGCGCTTGGATTCCAGGTCCACTTCCACGCGCTTGGTGACCGAGCGGTCCGCGAAGCCCTGGACGCGGTGGAGGCCGCCCGCCGCGCCAACGGCATGTCCGACACGCGGCCGCATCTGGCGCACCTGCAGTTCATCGATCCGGCTGACGTCCCGCGTTTCCGGGCGCTTGGCGCCGCCGCAAACTTCCAGCCGTTCTGGGCCTGCGACGACGACCAGATGCTCAAACTCACAAAGCCCTTTATCCCGGCCGACCGATACGGTTACCAATACCCGCTGCGCTCGCTCCATCGATCAGGCGCGGTGGTTGTGGGCGGCTCGGACTGGTCCGTGAGCACGCCCAACGTGATGGCGGAGATCGAGACGGCGGTCACGCACCGCTCGCCCGAGACGCGTGAGCGCGACGTGTTCCTGCCCGACGAGCGGATCGACCTGCCCGAGGCCCTCGCGATGTGGACGGTCGGGTCCGCTTGGGTGAACCACCTTGAGCACGAGACGGGCACCATCGAGGTGGGCAAGGCGGCCGATCTTGCGGTGCTGGACCGCGACATCTTTGCCCCTGATGCCGGCTATCTGGGCGACGTGAAGGTGGTGCTGACGCTTGTGGAAGGCGTGGCTGTCCACGAGGGGCCGGAGCTCGAGGGCTGACCGTTGGCTCTCCGCGATGAGCTGGCCCGGCTGGACGCGTTGGGACAGGCCGCCCTGGTGCGAGCGGGCGAGGTGACGGCGCTGGAGCTGGTGGACGCGGCAATCGAGCGTATCGAGGCGCTGAACCCTGTCCTGAACGCGGTCATCTCCACGCGGTACGACGCCGCACGCGAGCAGGCGCGTGGGTCACAGCCGGCATCCCCGCTGGCCGGGGCGCCGTTCCTGCTCAAGGACCTTGGCGCAACGCTTGCAGGCACGCCCCAGACGGAGGGCTCGCGCGCCGGCATCGGCCGCATCTCGCGCGCGGACACGGCGCTCGCCGCCCGGCAGCGTGCCGCTGGGCTGATCGTCCTGGGCAAGGCAAACACGCCGGAGTTTGGCAACCACTCAACGTGCGAGCCGGAGAGCGCAGGGCCGTCGCGCAATCCATGGGATCTGGCCCGGACCACCGGCGGCTCGTCGGGCGGGTCCGCAGCGGCTGTCGCTTCCGGCATGGTCCCTGCGGCGCACGGCAATGACGGCGCCGGGTCCATCCGCATCCCCGCGTCCTGCTGCGGGCTGGTTGGCCTCAAGCCCACCCGAGGGCGCAACTCGTGGGCCCCGGCGGGTGACGCGATGGCCGGGATTGCGGTGGAGCACGCGGTCACGCAGAGCGTGCGCGACAGCGCGGCCATTCTCGACGCAACGTCTGGTCGCATCCCGGGCGACCCGTGCAGCGCTCCGGCGCCTTCCCGCCCGTTCCTCTCCGAGGTCGGCGCGGACCCCGGTCGTCTGCGCATCGCCTGGACAGCCACGCCGCCGTTCGCAACGCCCGCAGTGGATCCGGAGTGTGCCGCCGCCGCGCGCGCCACGGCTGAGCTGCTGTCCTCGCTTGGCCACCACGTGGAGGAGGCCGCGCCCGTCTTCGACGGCGAAGTGCTGATCGAGCCGTTGGCCCGTGTGTGGGCCATCTCCAACCAGAACTCGGTGCGCGCCCTTGCGGCCGAGCTTGGCCGGCCCGTGCGCGACGACGAACTGGAGATCACCACACGCGAGCTGGTGGACTACGCCAGCCGCTTCGACGCCTCGGACCTGCTGGACGCCCTCGCCCAGCTGGCCGCCGCCACACGCGACATCGCCGCCTTCTTTGAGCGCTACGACGTCTGGGTGACGCCCACGCTTGCGCAGCTGCCGCTGCCGCTGGGGATCCTCAACCAGAGCCAGGGCGGCGCGGTGGAGTGGTGGCGGTTTGACTGCGGGTTCAACCCGTGGAACCCCGTTGCAAACATCACCGGCCAGCCGGCCATCTCGCTTCCGCTGGCGTGGTCGCGTAGCGGGCTGCCCATCGGCTCGCTGCTCACTGGGAGCTATGCGGCGGAGGCAACGCTCTTCCGGGTTGCCGCCCAACTGGAGGTCGCCCGGCCCTGGGCTGGGCGCCGCCCGCCTGTGCACGCGCTGAACGCTCGGCCCTGAGCCCTGCGCGTCGAGGAGTGACCAACCGCGTCTAGGCGCGCTGATGCATGTCTGACTCAGGATCGGGTGGCTGCTGCAGGAGTCGAACGCCGAAGTGCGACTTCGATGCTCGAGCCACGGTCGCACTGCGCCGCGCTGAGTCACCGGTGCATCGCTGCGGCACCCTGCGAGCAGCAGCCGCAGACAAGCGCGAAGGCCACCGTGTGCGGCGGTGGCCTTCGGCCTGGAGGGGAGGGACGAGGTTCAGGGCTTCACGGAAGCCGATGGCGAGGGCTTGAGCGGATCGCTGGCCGCAGGCGATGGGGCAGCGGGCGAGGCCGATGGCGAGTTGAACAGGTACTGGAACTCGGGTCCGTTGTGGCAGATCCAGCAGTTGCCCTCGCGACCCTTCATGGCCGTGGGGAGCGGTGCGTGCTGGTCCACGCCGTGACAGGACGTGCAGGCGGCACCGTTGGCGCCCATGTGCTCGGGCCGCATCGGGCCAACCGAGGCGCCAGCCGTGGAGCCGGCCGAGGGCGACGCCTGCGGCGGTTGCCGATGGCAGACGAGGCAGTCGGTCTTGTGCAGGGTTGAGTGTCCGGGCGCCGTCTTTACGAGACCCGTGGGGTTGTGGCAGGCCGTGCAGTCCGTGAAGCCCTTGAGCGGATGGGCCATCAGCGGGATCTCCTTGACGCCCACGCCGCCGCTTGGCGTGAAGTGGCAAGCAGCGCAGTCCGCATCGGATGGCATCGGGACGCCGATGGGCGACTTCGCCATCGCGCCCCCGGGCGTGACTGTGGCCAGCGGCGACGCCGTCACGGTCGGCGTGGGGCTGACAACCGCCGACGCCCCAACGAGGTTGGGGACCGCCACGAGCGCGAGGTACGCGCTCACGAGGATGATCCCGGTGAGGAGCGTAAGGATCGTGGTGGGGTAGGCATAGCGCCTGAGCGCTCGGCTGATCACAGCGCGGTCTCCTGGGTACCGGTGGTTTCGGCCAGCCGCTTGAGCAGGTCCGCTTCCGCGAAGCCCGCTTCCGCGAAGCCCGCTTCCGCGAAGCCCGCTTCCGCGACGTCCGCTTCCGCGAAGCCAGCGTCCTCGGCGCCCGGCTGCGCATGGTCGGCGGCGCCCGGCTCGGCATGGTCGTGGTGCTTCTTGATCCATGGCCATGGCCAGAAGACGTGCGCGTCGCCGCCGGCCATCGGGAGGTACCGCTCAGCGAGCGTGTACGCCATGGCGAAGAACGCAAGCGCGAAGACCAGGATCCCGATCTCCACGAGCGACGGCGTGTAGGCGGCGTACGGGTACGAGACCGCGCCCGCCATCGTGGTCCGCGGGTAGATCTGGCCCGCCTCAACAAGGTTCAGGCGATCTGCAAAGACGCCCACAAGCATCGCGAGGGATGTCCCAAGCAGACCCCAGGGCGTGCGGGTCATCGGCATTGCAATCAGCATTGCCGGGATCACCAGACCCACAAGGACGCGGGCGCCCCAGAACTGGATCGCGAGCGGGCCGCTGATGAGCGAGATGGCCGCCTCACGCATGCCCACGGTTGGGCTGAGCAGCGCATCCGCCATCTGGCGGATGAGCAGCACTGACACGATGACCAAGGCGATCGCCATCAGGAGCCGGATGGAGGGCATCGCCACCGGCCTCGCGTTGGCGTGCTCGGCCAACTTGAACCGGTCAATCGCCCAGAAGACGATGCCAAGGACTGCAAGACCCGCGGTGAGCGCCGTGCAGACCATCTGGATTGGCGTGAAGACCCCAAACCAGAAGGGCTTTGCGGCAAGGACGCCAAACACCAGCCCAAGCGTGGTGGGGGCAAACACAGCGACGATCGCGCACGCGGTGCAGGCGTACTTGTGGATGACCGGGTGATTTGTGAAGAGCGTCCAGACCTCGATGATCAGGACCACCAGATACGTGCCGTAGAACACGCCCATCCACCACATCGGCGAGCTTGGCGCCGGGGTGAGCATTGCGCCAAAGACCATGCGAATGGGGTAGTGGAGCTCCAGCGCGATCACGAGGAACGCGGTGACCAGCGAGAGGAGCGCCAGGATCGCGTGCCGCTTCTCAAACGGGAGGAACCGCTCAAACCCAAACACGGTACCCAGCGAGGCCGACAGGCACAGGCCGCTGGTGATGATGGCGAAGAAGACGTAGGCGACGATCAGGAGGCCCCACTCAAATTGGGGTGTGGTGCCCATGACCTCCCAGCCCGGCGGGATGGAAATCAGCGCCGCAACGCCGCCAACCGCGAGGAAGACGCCGAGGAGCCCGTACCAGAGCTTGAGGCCGCGCGGTGTCCGGCGGACTTCGCTCACCAGCCAGGCGCCCATCTCGCGGAATGTGGGGATCCGCCGGCCGGCAACGACCATTGGGCGAGTTGCTGCCTGCATTGCTCAGGCCTCCTCGAGCGCCGGGCCCAGATAGAGCACCCGGGGCTTGGTTCCCCACTCCGGATGGAACGGAGCGGGATTGGTGGCCTTCACAATCGCGGCGATGGGGTCGGCCGGGTCGTTTGCGTCGCCAAAATGGCGCGCCTTGACCGGGCAGATCACGACGCAGGCAGGCTTCTGTCCCCAGTTGATGCGGTGGGAGCACCACGTGCACTTGTCGGCGACACCG
>CAIXZV010000419.1 GCA_903924005.1 uncultured Chloroflexota bacterium
CGACCGGCGTGGCGGTCATCGGCTCCAACCTCTACGTTGCGGACCTTGGCAACAACCGCGTCGTCCGTCTTTCCACCGCCCTCACCGGCGCTGGATGGCTGGCCAAGACCTCCTATGGCACTCCCGCTGTTTCCTTCTCCGAACCTAACGAGCTCGCCACCGACGGTGTGAGCCTCTATGTCCACGACGCGGTCAACTTCGCGCTGGTCAAGTTCACCAGCGGCCTTGGCTTCGTGCGGAAGCTGGCACCGTCTGGGGCTGCCGCCTGGAACCTCGAGATGGGGATGGCGGCGTCGAGCACCAGCCTGTATCTCGTCCACGTCGGCCAATACCCGGGCTACAGCGAGCAGGTCACGAAGGATTCGCTGACCACGCTCGCGGTCACCAAGGTCTCGGGCTCCAGGGTGCCCACGCCTGACAAGTGGATGGCCGCCAACGCCGTTGCGGCGGATGCCGTGAACACCTACGTCGGCGACCGCAGCCGCATCCTGGTCTGCCCGCGCAGCGACACCGGGTGCACCCGCGAGATCACGGTTTCGGGCGACAGCTACGTCTCGGGCATCGCCAGCGACGGCACCTACCTGTACGTGACCGACAGCTCCAATAGCGATGTCCGCAAGATCCTCATCAGCACCGGCCTTGAGGCGATGTCGTACGGCGCCTTCGGAGCGGGCAACGAGCAGCTGGCGACGCCGTCGGGCATCGCCTATTCGCCCTTGGGCGGCGGCACGTTGTTCGTCCTGGACAAGGGCAACTCCCGGGTGGTGTCCCGGCTGGCATCCAACCTCACGTACGTGGGTCAGGGAGGCACGCCCGGCAGCGGCGACACGCAGCTGAGTCAGCCAGAGGGCATCGCCAGCGACGGGTTCTTCGTCTATATCGCCGACACCGGCAACACCCGGATCGTCAAGTGGTCGTTCAGCCTGACGCAGTCTGCGGCGAGCTCATCCACCGCCGGCACCGGCGACGGGCAATTCCAGAACCCGCAGGGCATCGCGACCGACGGCGATTCGGTATGGGTGAGCGACACTCAGAACGCGAACGTCCAGCGCCTCTCGGCCTACGACCTCACGTTCCTGAGCAAGACGGCGGCCGCGGGCGGCAAGACGTTCACGGTTGGCAGCCCCAACCGCGTGGCCGCCATCGACGGGCGCCTGCTGATCCTGGACAAGAACCGCTCCCATGTCTACGAGGTCTGGGGCGGTGGTCCGCTCAAGCTCTCGGCCAGCCCGTCGGACAGCACCGTGCCGTTCGGCTACCGGTTCGACTGGTCCGGCCCCGTCCCGACCGGGTGGTCGGCCCCAGACCCGTCTGTCTTCATCGGCGATACCGGCGTTCGCAACTACGGCTGGACATCGTCGTCGGTGGTGGGCGGCACGGTCAGCGTCCTGCTGAGCAATTTCGCCCAGACCAGCGTCCCAACCCTCGTGGCGATCACGCCGGACGCCGCGGCGCCTGTCGTGGACACGCTGCCCACGCCGCAGATCGTGTCGCCGCTCGGCACCAGCACGAGTTCGATCACCTCACAGATCATCTTCGGCGGCACGGACGCAGGCAGTGGCCTCGCCAGCGCGCAACTCCAGCGGAGCATCAACGGCGGCGCCTACTCCACCGTGATGACGTGGACCGCAAGCGCGCCGACGCCCGGGACCACCCTCGCGTACAACACCACCCTCAAGACGGGCACGACGTACCGGTTCCGGACGCGGCTGACCGACCGGGTGGGCAACGTGACCGGCTGGACGTACGGCGCTGCGTTTGCGCCGGCGATGCTCCAGGAGAACGGGCTGGGCGTCACAGCGTCCGGTGGCTGGACCCGCCCGGCAATCGCCGGCTCGCTTGGGGGCTACGTCCGCACGACGTCAGCAGCCGGCAAGACGCTGACGATCAAGACCACGATGTCCCAGTTCGTCGTGGTTGGCCGGACCACGGTCACCGGCGGCTCGATCAGGGTCTACGTGGACGGCGTCTTCCTCGGGGCGACATCGAGCATTGGCAGCGCCAACCGCCAATTGCTCGCGCTGGTCCCGTTTGCGACCAAGAAGGTCCACACGATCAAGCTTGTGTCGGTGGGGGACGGCCCCATCTACATCGACGCCTTCGTGGTGTTCCGCTAGCTGCCACGGCCGCTCGGGCACAACCAGCGGCTGCGTCGTACCGCACACCCACCGCGCCCGTCCACGGGATGGACGGAACCGTCCACGCAATGGCCGGCCCAGGAGCCGGGAAGGGGAGACCTCGATCGATGACCGGTTCGCGCATGCAGCTGCGCCGCCTGCTGGCGGCGACGGCGGCCGTCGTCCTGCTCCTGCCGGCGATGCCGACACCCGTTGTGATTGGGCGATCTCCAACGCCGACGCCTCCGACGCCCGCGCCGCCAACGGTGACCGCGAGCGGGCCCAACATCTTCCAAGCCACCCCCAACGCCACGATCTACTACAAGCCGATGGCCGGCCGGGCGCCCTACGATCCCATCCGCACGCTGGGCACCACGGGTCCCAACGAGTACCACTCCCCAACGGACGCGGTGGTTGTGGGCGCCTATCTGTACGTTCTCGACACCGGCAACGGCCGGTTCCTGAAGCGGCGCGCATCGGACCTTGTCTACGTCGCCCAGTCCCCCAGCCTCGGCGCCCACACAACGTTCGCGTACAGCCTGGCCACCGACGGGACGTACCTGTACGTCACCGACGCGGGGGCGGGGGCGATCGTCGTCTTCCGCGCAAGCACCATGGCCTACGTTGGCAGCTACGGCTCCACCGGGACCGGCAAGGGCCACTTCCTGTCGCCTGGGGGGATCGCCGCCAGCGGCGGCCGGGTCTATGTCGCTGACAGCGGCAACAACCGGGTCGTGCAGCTCACCACCTGGCCGATGGTCTGGCTGAAGAACTACGGCACCTCCGGGGCGGGGACCGGCCAGTTTGGCGCCCCGGCCGGTGTGGCCGTGATCGGCGCCTACCTGTATGTCGCCGATCGGTCCAACAACCGGATCGTGCGGCTGACAACCGCCCTCACCGGCTCCGGCTGGAAGGTGAAGACCACCTACGGCAGCCCGGCGACGGGGTTTGCCACCCCGACGGAACTGGCCTCCGACGGCACCAGCCTCTACGCCTACGACTCGGCCAACTACACCCTCGTGAAGTTCACCAGCGGGCTCGTCTTTGTCCGCGCGCTCACTGGGCTGTCCGGCTCCAAGGCCTGGAACTTCTGGATGGGCATCACGGCGACGCCGACGGCCCTGTACCTCACCCACGCTGGCCAACGGCCCGGCCTCAGCGACCAGGTCACGAAGGACTCCCTGGCCACCCTCGCGGTGACCCGTGTCTCGGGCTCCAACGTCCCCACCCCCAACAAGTGGATGGCGGCGCGAGCCATCGCCGTCGATGCAGTCAACACCTATGTCAGCGACCGCGGCCGGATCAGCGTCTGTCCCCGCACCGGGGTTGCGTGCACGCGGGAGATCGACGTGACGGGTGACGGGACCGTCACCGGCATCGCCAGCGACGGCACCTACCTGTACGTCACAGACAGCGCCAACAACAACGTCCGCAAGATCCTCATCGCGACCGGCGTGGAGGCGGCCTTGTACGGCTCCTTCGGGACGGGCAACGACCAGCTGGAAAACCCGTCGGGCATCGCCTGGGCGCCCGTCAGCGGCGGCACGATCTTCGTCCTGGACAAGGGCAACGCCCGCGTGGTGACCCGTTTGGCGTCCGACCTCACATACCTCAACCAGGGCGGCAGCGCCGGCAGCGGCGACACCCAGCTGTCCCAGCCGCAGGCCATCGCGACCGACGGGTTCTTTCTGTACATCGCCGACACCGGCAACACCCGGGTGGTCAAGTGGACGTTCGGCCTGGCCCAATACCTCACCACGACGGCGTCAGCCGGCTCGGGCAACGGGCAGTTCAACGACCCCCAGGGCATCGCCACCGACGGCGACTCGGTCTGGGTGTCAGACATCGAGAATGCGAACGTCCAGCGCCTCTCGGCCGCTGACTTCACGTACGAGAGCAAGGCGACTGCGGCAGGCGGCAAGCCGTTCACCCTCGACAGCCCCAACCAACTTGCGACCATCGACGGGCGGCTGCTGATCCTGGACCGAAACCGCTCCCGCGTGTACGAGGAGTGGGGTGGCGGTCCGCTCAAGGTGTCCGCAAGCCCGTCCGACGCATCCACGCCGGTCGCCTACCTCTTCAGCTGGTCCGGAAGTGCGCCGGCCGGATGGTCGGCCCCGGATGCGTCGGACTCCTTCGTCAACCCAGGCGTGCGCTATTTCGGCTGGTCGCCCACGGCAACGGGCGGGACGATTGACGTCGCCCTCAGCAACTTCGGCAGCACCAGCGCCCCAACCGGGGTGTCCGTGGTGCCCGACTCCGCGGCACCCGTGATCACCCAGGCCCCCTGGCCGCTCTTTGCCAGCCCGCTGGGCACGGGCACCAGCAGCTTTGGGGCCTACATCGCCTTCACCGCCAACGACGGCCTCAGCGGCGTCGGCAAGGTTGAGCTTGCCCGGAGCCTCAACGGCGGGGCTTATACCGCCGTCTGGACGTCCCTATACCCCGCCGGCCCGTCCACGGTCAACGATAGCTGGGCGACCACGATCAAGGCCGGCACGACGTACCGGTTCCGGCTGCGCGTCACGGACGAGGTTGGCAACGTCAGCGCCTGGAAGTACGGCGCGGTGTTCACCGCGGCCATGGTCCAGGAGAACGGCGTGGGCGTGACCGCGTCGTCCGGCTGGACGCGTCCAGCCATCGCCGGCTCGCTGGGCGGCTACGTCCGCACGGCGTCGGCCGCCGGCAAGACGCTGACGTACACCGGCACCATGTCCGCGTTCATCGCGTATGGCCGACTGACGTTGGGCGGCGGCTCGTTCAAGGTCTACGCCGACGGCGTGCTCAAGGGCACGTCCATGACGAATGCCGGCGGAAGCATGAATCGGGTCATGCTCGCCCTGCCCCCGCTCGCAACCAAGAAGGTCCACACGATCAAGCTCGTCTCGGTTGGGGACGGCCCCATCTACATCGATGCGTTCGTGATCGTGCGGTAGCCGCGTAGGCCTATTGGGGGTCTGCTGGGAACGTCTTGCCCGGCTGCGCCTTTGGACGCAGGGGCGTAAGGTGCTCGAACCACGGCGCGTACCCGCAGCCGCGGCAGGGAGGGCTTGTTCATGCTTGGTTCGCGTGCGCTGCTCCGGCGCTTGCTGGCCGCCGCCGCCGTTGTCGTTCTGGCCGTCCCGGCTGTGCCAAGCCCCGTGACGGCCGGATCGCCTGCGCCCGCATCAGCGCCTGCGCCCAAGCCGCCGGTGGTCATCGCCCCGCCAAACGTGGTAGCCACGGGCCCCAACGTGTTCCAAGCATCGCCCAACGGCACCGTCTATTACAAGCCGATGGCCGGCCGGGCGCCGTTTGACCCGATCCGCACGATCGGGAACCTCCACAACAACGAGTACCACTCTCCAACGGACGTGGTGGTCGTTGGCGCCTACCTCTACGTCCTCGACTCGGGCAACGGCCGCTTCCTCAAGCGCCGCGCGTCGGATCTGGCCTACGTCGGCCAGTCCAGCAGCCTCGGCGCGCACACCACATTCCCGTATCGCATCGCCAGCGATGGCACGTACCTGTACGTCACGGATGCCATCGGCGGCTCGATTGTGGTGTTCCGGGTTGGCACCATGGCGTATGTCGGCAAGTACGGGTCCGCCGGGACGGGCGTGGGCCACTTCTCGACGCCCGCGGGGATCGCCGTGAGCAGCGGCCGCATCTACGTCGTTGATCAGGGGAACAACCGCGTCGTCAAGCTCACGACCTGGCCGATCGCTTGGGTCAAGAGCTACGGCACTGTTGGGGCGGGAACCGGCCACTTCATCATCCCGTCTGGGGCGGCCGTGATTGGCTCCAACCTGTACGTCACGGATCGGGGGAACAACCGAATTGTCCGCCTCTCCACCGCCCTCACCGGCGCTGGCTGGCTTGCCAAGACGTCGTACGGCAGCCCCGCGATCGGGTTCGTTGGGCCTGACGAGCTGGCCACCGACGGCACGTACCTCTACGCCTACGACTCGCTCAACGCCGCGCTGGTCAAGTTCACTGGCGGGCTTGCCTTCGTGAAGAAGCTGGCGCCGTCTGGCGCTACCGGGTGGAACTCGCAGATGGGGATGACGGCCACCGCGACCGCCCTCTATCTGGTTCACGACGGCGAGCACGCGGGCTATCGCGACCAGGTCACGAAGGACTCGCTCACCACGCTCGCGGTGACCAAGGTTTCGGGCACGAAGGTGCCCAGCGCTGACACCTGGATAGTCGCCACCTCCGTCGCCGCGGATGCTGCGAACACGTATGTCGGCGACCGTAGCCGCATCCTTGTCTGCCCGCGGATCGGCACCGGGTGCACGCGCGAGATCACCGTCTCAGGCAACGCCTACGTGACGGGCATCGCAAGCGACGGCACCTACCTGTACGTCACCGACAGCACCAACAGCAACGTGCGCAAGATTGACATCTCCACCGGTGCGCAGGTCCTCAGCTACGGTACCTCCGGGGCGGGCAACGACCAGCTGATGACGCCGTCGGGCATCGCCTATTCGCCCCTGGGCGGCGGCAAGGTGTTCGTCCTGGACAGGGGCAACAGCCGCGTTGTCGCCCGCCTCGCCGCGGATCTCACCTACAGCGCGCAAGGCGGCACCCCCGGCAGCGGCACCACACAGCTAAGCCAACCCGAAGGGATCGCCGTCTCCGGCCTCTTCCTGTACATCGCAGACACCGGGAACAGTCGCCTCGTCAAGTGGAGCCTCGCCTTGGGTCAAGCCGCCGCGACCATCGCAGCGGCCGGCTCCGCTGACGGCGAATTCCAGAATCCGCAGGGCGTCGCCACCGACGGCGACACGGTCTGGGTGAGCGACATCCAGAACGCGAATGTCCAGCGCTTCTCCGTTCTTAACCTCGCTTTCCTGGGCAAGACAACCGCCAGCGGCGGCAAGACGTTCACCAGTGGCAACCCGAACCGGGTGGCCGCCATCGATGGACGGCTCCTGATCCTCGACAAGAGCCGATCTCACGTCTACGAGGTGTGGGGCGGCGGCCCGCTGAAGCTGTCAGCCAGCCCGTCGGACAGCACCGTGCCGTTTACCTATTCGTTTGACTGGTCCGGCTCGGCACCGGCGGGCTGGTCCGCGCCCGACTCGACCATCCTGTATGGCGGCGCCAGCGACCGCTACTTCGGGTGGACCCCGACGGCGCCAACCGGGTCCCTGGGCGTCAAGCTCTCCACCTTGGGCGACGCCAGCCTCCCCACCACCGTGTCCTTCGTGCCGGACTCCACGCCGCCCGTCGTGGACACGCCGCCGACCTTCGGGCCGCAGTCACCGCTGGGCACCAGCACGAGCCTGCTCAAGGCGCTGGTTTTCTTTGGCGGCTCAGATGCCGGCAGCGGTCTCGCCAGCGCGCTCCTGCAACGGAGCATCAACGGCGGCGCCTACGCCACCGTGATGACGTGGAGCGCAGGAGCGCCAATCCCGGGGTACACCCTCGCCTACAACGCCACGGTGAAGACAGGCACGACCTACCGGTTCCGGACTCGGCTGACGGACCGGGTGGGCAACGTGTCGGCCTGGAAGTACGACGCGGCCTTTGTCGCAAGCATGGTCCAGGAGAACGGGCTTGGCGTGACGGTGTCCAGCGGCTGGACCCGCCCTGCGATCACGGGCTCCATCGGGGGCTATGTCCGCACGACATCAGCCGCCAGCAAGACGATCACGATCACCGCCACGATGACCGAGCTCGTCGTGATTGGCAGGGTCACGCCAACCGGCGGCTCCTTGAAGGTCTACGTTGACGGCGTATTCCTTGCGCCAACCTCGGCCTTCGGAAGCCCTGCCGCCAACCGAGTGCTGATTGCGCTCGTGCCGACAGGAACCAAGAAGGTCCACAAGGTCAAGCTGGTGTCGGTGGGGGACGGCCCTGTCTACATCGACGCCTTCGTGGTGATCCGCTAGCCCCGGCCCGCCGGTCCGAGGCCGCAACCTCAGCCCAGGCGACGCACCATCGGGACGCCTTTGTCGCGGCAGACGGTGGTGAACTCGATGGACGCGCCAACGGCTGCCGTCGCAACGGCGCGCTCCACCGGGGTGTAGCCGAGACGCGGGAACCAGTCAACCGCTGTCTCGGTGATCAGGTACAGGTCGCGGACGCCCTCTTCCCGCGCGAGTGCTTCCGCGGCCGCCACAACGTCACGCCCAAGCCCGGTGCCGCGGTGGTCCGCAGCCACCACGACGGAACGCAGCAGCGCGGCCTCGCCGTAGAGCTCGAGTGCCGCCGCGCCAACGACGGCGCCGTTCTCGCGGGCAACCACGCCGGCTTGCGCGATGGCCTCGGCCGCCCCATCCAAGGGGAGCGAGGCGCTGGCCAGCAGCGCCTCAACCGCCGGGGCGTCAGCGGCAATGGCGCGATCGATCGAAACCGCCGCCGCGGTCATCAAGCCCTCCCCAGGCCCCGATTGGCCTGCGCGATGTGCTCAGCTCGGTGCTCCCAGCCGTCCACCAGCCAGCCGCGGTCCTCGGCCCGGACAGCATCAAGCGATGCATCCGGCAGGTCCGCAACCACGGCGTCCACCTCGGCGGCCGCGGCCAGCACGAGGCGGATGGCCTCAGCGGCCGGAAGGGCGGCCAAGAGCGGCTCGAGCCCGTCGTTGACGAAGTCTGCCGCCTGATCCGCCCACGTCTCCGGCGTGAGACGGTTGCCGCGCCGCCGCCACTGGGACGCCACATGGAGATCCCAGAACGCGGTATGGCCCAGGGCCATCGCCACCGTCCAGCCGCCGCCGATGTCGGTGGCCAAATCGGCCTGGCTCAGCGACGCGGTGAATGCGGCGAGGTCGCGGCGGGATCGGTCGTTCTCGGCGTTGAGCTCGTGACGGTGCATCAGCACACCCCGTCCGGCCCGCAGCAGGACCCGGCCGTGGCCAGCGGCAGCGACTTGAGCGAGATGCGTGGCTTGGCGCCCGTGGCCCGCGCGGTGGGCTTTGATGCGCGAATGATGGCGCTGATCATCCCGTCCGTCACCTCGTGGCTGGGCGTGATGGAGATGTCCACAAGGCCTGCCGACTCAAGACCGGCGCGGAACTCCGAGATGGACAATGCGCCGGCGATGCAGCCCGCGTAGGAGCCGCGCTCGGCGCGCTCAGCGGCGCTGAGCCGGTCCTCGGCCACGATGTCCGACACGCCCATCCGCCCACCCGGGCGCAGGACGCGGACGATCTCGGCAAAGACGGCGGACTTGTCTGCGGCGAGGTTCACGACGCAGTTGCTGATGACCACGTCGATGGAGTTGGCCGGGAGCGGGATGGCCTCGATGTGGCCGCGGAGGAACTCCACATTGGTGGCACCCGCGTCGGCAGCGTTCTGCTGCGCAAGCGCCAGCATCTCGTCGGTCATGTCCAGCCCAAACGCGCGACCTGTGGGCCCAACGCGCTTGGCGGAGAGCAGCACGTCGATGCCGCCGCCTGAGCCCAGGTCCAGCACGCGCTCGCCCTCGCGAAGCTCAGCCACGGCCACCGGGTTGCCGCAGCCAAGCGACGCCAGCACCGCCGCATTCGGCAGTTCGTTGCGCTCAAGGGTTGAGTAGAGCTCTGCCCCGATGCCCTGGTTCTCGGTGGTGCAGCACGAGCCCTCGCTCGCCTGGATTGCGGCGTTCGCGTAGTGGTCGCGGACGATCTCGTGGATGGTCTCGGTGGTCATGATGTGCGTGCCTCTGGTCTGCTGTGTACGGCTCCGTGTTGCCGATATTGATACTTGACGATATCGATACTTGTCAATACCATTCTGCACATGAAGCGCGACGCCGATCCCGACACCCAGCTGCTGCAGGGCGCTGCCGATCCCACGCGTCTCGCGATCCTTCGCCAGTTGGCCGCCGCCGGCGTCGAAGTGTGCGCCTGTGACTTCACCGCCTGCTGCGAGGTTGCGCAGCCCACGGTGAGCCACCACCTCAAGGTGCTGCGCGAGACGGGCTGGGTTGCCTCAGAGCGCCGCGCATCATGGGTGTATTACCGGCTTCGGCCAGAGGCAGTGGCCCGGTTTGGCGCTATCGCAGGCGCCATGGGCGGCGGGATCATACCGGTGTCGCCGCGCTCCGTTCGCGTGGTGCAGCCGTTGGTCTGAGCAAGGCGCCTCGGCAGATCCTGGAGGTGCGCGGTGCAGTTCGATCCTGTTGCGACGGCGGCCGAAGAACTGACAGGCAAGCCCGGCGTGGTGCGCTTTCTGCGGTTGCCGGCGCGGCGCTGCGTGATGATCGACGGCGAGGGGCCCGCCGGCGAAGTGGCGTTTGCCCCACGCATGCCCGGGCTCTACGGGACTGCGTGGACGCTGCGGTTTGCACTCAAGCGGCGCGGCGTCATCACCAAGGTGGGGCCGCTGGAGGGCCTCTGGTGGACCATCGATGGCACCACGGACCTTGATGTGATCTTCGCTGACGGGCGTCTCGACGGCCGCGACACCTGGCGCTGGACGCTGTTCATAAGCTTGCCGGACGAGGCGGCCGATGCCGACCTGGACGCTGCGCTGGCGGCGGGGCGCGCAAAGCTGGAGCCGCCGTTTGCGGCCAACCTGCGCGTTGAGGTGTTTGACGAGGGCGAGGTCGCCCAGCTGCTGCACATCGGCCCGTATGCGGCGGAGCGACCATCGGTTGAGCGGCTGCACGAGGCTATCGCCGAAGCGGGTCTGCGGCCGCGCGGCCGGCACCACGAGATCTACCTTGGCGACCCTCGCCGCGGCGATCCGGCCAAGACCAAGACGATCCTGCGCCAGGCGGTGGCCCGAGCGGGGTAGCGATCCGGGGATTCCCACGGGCCCAGCCCGGCTTTCCATTCCTACTGAACAACTCAGCCCGGTGAAGGCGCCGGTGTTCACTCCCACTGGAAAGTGACCGGCCCGAAGACCCGAAAGGGCGTCGTGAACCGACACTTTCCAATCAGATTGAACACGACGGCCTCGCCGGCGCGTTGCTGTTCACTCGGATTGAAATCAGGCGATGTCGCGCCCCGTCTGGCCGGTCAGCGGCCGAACAGGCCAGCCAGCCAGCGCAGCTTCTCAAGCTCCTGAAAGGCTTGGCCGCCCTCGTGATCGTTGAATGGATACTCCACGATCCGCTTGGGGCCGGCGTAGCTGTTGTACGCGGCGTACACCGTTGACGGCGGGCAGATCAGGTCCATCAGGGCCACAGAGAAGAGCGCGGGCGCGCTGGCCCGGCGGGCGAGGCTGACGCCGTCGACATAGGACAGCGTGCGCATCACCGCGTCCAGCTTGTCGCGGTGGACACGCAGGTAGTCGCCCACATCGGCATAGGGCGCCTTGTCGCAGATGGTCAGGGCACGCGGGAAGTCGCACAGAAACGGCACATCCGGTGCGACGCCGGCCAGGTCCGGAACCAGACCGGCAACGGCAATCGACATCCCACCGCCCTGGCTGCCGCCGGTGACGACAACCCGGTGCGGGTCCACGTCGGGATGCGCGCGGACAGCTTCCACCGCCCGAACCGCGTCCGTGAACAGGCGCCGGTAGTAGTACGTGGACGGGTTGGCGATACCGTCGGTCATCATGCCGGGGTGCGCAGGCCCGGAGCCCGCGTCCGGGTCAGGGGTCACGCCGACGCTCCACTCGGAGCCCTGTCCGCGTGTGTCCATCACAAGGTGCGCGTAGCCGGCCGCCGCAAACAGC
Source organism: uncultured Chloroflexota bacterium (assembly GCA_903924005.1). Taxonomy (GTDB): domain Bacteria; phylum Chloroflexota; class Limnocylindria; order Limnocylindrales; family CSP1-4; genus CAIXZV01. The sequence continues at coordinate 11,714 of CAIXZV010000419.1, forward strand.
AGCTTCTCGTGGGCAAGACCGCGGCCGCCGCCGTAGCCCTGGTACTCAACCACTGCAGGCAGCGGTCCCTGCCGATGCCGCGGCATACGGAGCCACGCGTGGATTGGCGCGCCGCCGAAACCAGCAAACGTGACGTCCCACGTCGCAATCTCGGTCAGGCCGGTCTCGACGGCCTCGAAGCGCGCGTTGAGCGGGTGCGCGCGCGTCTCGGCAAGCGTGCGAGCCCAGAAGGCGTCGAAGTCATTCGGCTCGTCGGCCGCTGGGGCATACGCGCGCAATTGCGCGAGCGGCATGTCGTACTGGGCCATGGGTGGACCTCGGCGTGGGTGGACGTGGCGATTATCACCGGCCCGCCGTCAGCGGATGATCGGTCGCCCGCTGCGCTCCCAGGCGCTGGTGCCCCCGTGAACCGTCACGGCGCCTTCAAAGCCGTTGTCCAGCAGGTAGTTCGTGGCCCCGCGGCTTCGGGAGCCCGTGGCGCAGATCACGGCATACGGCTTGTCGTGCTTCAGCTTGCCAAGACGCTCGGGGAGCTTCTTCACCGGGATATTGACCGCGCCCGGGACGTGACCTGAACGGAACTCCAAGTCTTCGCGCACATCAAGGACACGCACGGCCTGCTTGGCGAGCAGCGCCTCGAGCTCAACAACCTCAATTGACGGGGTTGCAGCGGTGAGCTTCTTGAGAAACGAGAACACGAGGCCTCCACGGGCGGCTGCGTCAGGGTGGGCGGTGGTGGGTACGGCTGCGATTATTCGTTAACTTGCGCAACTACGCAACTGACGTGTTGGGCGTGCAAGCTCCGAGGCGGGGCGCGGTGGTGTGGCGCGGCGCGGCGCAGACGTTCGCTCCACCCTTGTCACGGGTGAGAGGTCCGCTGCGGCGGGCCCTAGGAGAGCGGCTGGTACGCCACCGCAACGCCGCCAACCTTTGCCTCGAGCCGGCGCAGGTGCTCCAGTTGTGCAGCAGACAGGGACGCGGCCTCAAGGGGCAGCGAGGCGGGCATATCGCGCCGCGGATCTCCAGGCGCGTACACCACCACAAAGCCCACGCCGATGGCGCGCTCTGCCTCCTCGACAAGCGCAATTGTCTGCGCATCGAGCCTCGCCCAAGTCCATGTCTGGCCAGTCATGTCATGTCCTCCACGGATGTGGCCAACATCGTACGCGCACCGGCAAGCACGCCGCCTCCTCCAACGGCGCGCCACCCTCAGGAGCCTGTCAGAAACCTGCTGCATGCTCCGCACGGCGTGCAGTGTCGTCGTCCCTACCAAGACGCACGCATGGGAGATTGGTGAAAGAGCCCCTCGCGTGATGCCGTTCTCGTGGGACTCGCCCCCTGAGGCGGAACCCGCTGCCAGCGCGCTCGATCTCGCGGTACCACCGCCGCCGACGGGCGAGCCGCCCTGGCGCGCCCGCGCCCGCGCGCTCGTACCGTTCGCGGGCGGCGTGTTGGCAGCGATGCTCGCGGTCCTCGTCTATGCGACAGCGTTTCCCGCAGCCCGCCCGCCCAGCACGGCCGATGTCAACGACGCCATCGCCAGCGCCCTCGCTTCGGTGACGCCGCCGCCGGCGTTCTCGGAGGGTGCCTGGGCGCGCGTCCAGCCCGCGGTGGTCCTCGTTGAGGCCGCGGCAGGCGCGACACCGGGGCCGTCGGGCGCCACACCAGCGCCGTCGGGTGCCAACGACAGCCAGGGCTCCCTTGGCACCGGCGTTGTCATCAACGACCAGGGCGACATCATGACCGCGCTGCACGTGGTGCAGGGCGCGCCGTCAATCAAGGTCACCTTCGCGGACGGGTCAACGTCCGCGGCAATCGTCACCTCAAGCCATCCCGAGACGGACATCGCCATCCTGCAGGCCGCCACCCTGCCCGCGGGTCTGGCGCCAGCGGTGCTTGGCAGCCCGGGCTCCATGCGCGTGGGCAGCGAGGCGTACGTCGTCGGAAGCCCGTTTGGGCTGTACGGGTCGCTGAGCGCCGGCGTTGTCTCCGCGCTCAACCGCACGTTCACTCAGGCCGACGGGCACCAGATCACCGGGCTCATCCAGATTGACGCGGCGGTAAACCCGGGGAACTCCGGCGGTCCGCTGCTCAATCGCGCCGGTCAGGTTGTCGGCATCGTCGATGCACTGGTCAACCCCACCAAGCAGGACGTGTTCATCGGTATCGGCCTTGCGGTGCCCATCGATGTCGCCGGCGGCGCCGCCGGCCTGCCGCAGTACTAACAACAAACTAGGGATGCACAGCGAACGGATGGAGGTCAGCGTGGAGCAGTCACCCGGCGGCGGCCCAGCGCCAATGGAGCGCGTCCTGTACGAGGTCAAGAAGGTTATCGTCGGGCAGGACCACCTCATCGAGCGGATGATCGTTGCGCTGCTCGCCCGTGGCCATCTGCTGGTTGAAGGCGTGCCCGGCCTGGCCAAGACGCTGGCGATCAAGACGCTCGCTGCCTCCATCGGCGGTGAGTTTCGGCGGATCCAATTCACGCCGGATCTCGTGCCCGCAGACCTCGTCGGCACCCGCATCTACAACCAGAAGACCGGCGAGTTCAGCACCAGCCTTGGGCCGGTGTTCACCAACCTGCTCCTCGCCGACGAGATCAACCGGGCGCCCGCCAAGGTCCAGAGCGCGCTGCTCGAGGTGATGCAGGAGCACCAGGTCACCATCGGGCACGACACGCATCACGTCCCGGAGCCGTTTCTGGTGCTGGCCACGCAGAACCCGATCGAGACCGAGGGCACCTATGCGCTGCCTGAGGCGCAGGTTGACCGGTTCATGCTCAAGGTCCTCGTTGGCTACCCCAACCGCAACGAGGAGTTCGTCATCGTGGAGCGCCAGACCAGCGCGCCTGCGACCATCGCCGAGGTGCTCACCACGGCGCAGCTTGCGGATCTGCAGCGCGAGGTTGACCGCGTGTACGTGGACCCGTCGCTCATCGACTACGCCGTTCGCCTTGCCAACGCCACACGCTGGCCAAAGCAGTTTGGGGTGCCCGAGATCGAGCGCTTCCTGAGCTACGGCGCCAGCCCCCGCGCGTCCATCAACCTGGTGCTGACCGCCCGCGCTCTGGCCTTCCTGCGGGGCCGCGACTACGCGCTGCTTGAGGACATGCGCGACATGGTCCACGACGTGATGCGCCACCGCCTGGTGCTGACGTACGAGGCGCTCGCGGACAACGTGTCCTCCGACGACATCCTCAAGCTTGTGATGAGCAGGGTTCCGGCGCCAGCCGTTCCGCTGCGGGAGAAGTCCGACGGCCGCGTCCGCGCCTGAGCGCATCCTCCAGCGACTCGACTGGCAGGTCGTCCGGCGTCTGGACGGCCTGCTGCAGGGCGACTACCGAAGCCTCTTCCGGGGCCACGGGGTTGACCTTGCCGGTCTGCGCCCGTACCAGCCCGGTGACGACGTCCGCCGCATGGACTGGAACGTGACCGCGCGGATGGACGAGCCGTGGGTGCGCGAGTACAACGAGGACCGCGAGCTGACGGGCTGGTTCCTGCTTGACCTGAGCCCGTCGGTGGACTTTGGCACGGCCGATGACGAGCGTCAGAAGCGTGCGGTCCTGGTGGACTTTGTGGCGGTGCTGGCGCGGCTGCTCACACGCCGGGGCAACCGGATCGGCGCGATGCTCTACGGTGGTGCAGCGGACCGGACCATCCCCGTGGCCGGCACGCGCCGCCAGGTGCTGCGCCTCATCGATGCCGTGATGGACGACGAGCCGCTTGACCGTGCGCCAATGACGGACCTCGGGCTGCTGCTGATGCGCGCCTGCTCGGTGCTGAAGCGCCGGTCCCTTGTGTTCATCGTGTCGGACTTCATCAGCGAGCCCGGCTGGGAGCGACCGCTCCACCTGCTGTCCAGACGCCACGAGGTGGTGGCGATCCGGCTGATCGACCCGCGCGAGACAGACCTCCCCGACATGGGGCCCGTGGTGCTGCAGGACGCCGAGACCGGCGAGCAGATGGTGGTGGACACGTCGGACCGCGGCTTCCGCCAGCGGTTTGCCGAGGCCGCGGAGCGCCGCGAGGCGGCCATCGCCGCCGCATTTGCGCGAGCCGGTGTTGACGCGCTCACCCTGTCAACCGATGACGATCTCGTCAGGGCGATCGTCGCCATGGCTGCCCGACGGCGTCGGAGGCGGCGAGTCGCATGACGCTCATCTGGTGGCCCGCGCTCCTCTTGCTCATCGCAATTCCGGCGGGTGTCTTCCTGTACGCCGCCATCGGCCGACGCCGTCTGCGCCGCGCCGGTGGTCTGGCAGGGCTGGGCGGGATCGTGTCGCCGACGGGTCGCGCGGCGCGGCTCCGCCTCCGCGTGCCCGGCGCCCTGTTTGTGCTTGCGCTCTTCGTGATGGTGATCGCCCTTGCCCGTCCGCAGGGAACCGTCGGCCTCCCCATCGAGAAGGGGACAGTGATCCTGGCATTTGATGTCTCGGGCAGCATGGCCGCCACCGACCTTGCCCCAACCCGGATGGATGCGGCAAAAGCTGCCGCGACTGCGTTTGTGCAGGCACAACGGCCCGGCATCTCCATCGGCATCATCGCCTTCAGCGACTCCGGGGCGGCAGCCCAGGCGCCCACCACGGACCAGGCCTCGATCCTGTCGGCGATCAACCGGCTGTCGCCGCAGAAGGGCACCGCTTTGGGCAGGGGCATCGATGCGGCCCTCAAGCTGATCGCCGTTGCCGAAGCCGGTCCCAACGTTGATTACTACACCAACCGCTCGCCCGCGCCCACCGCCAGCGCAACGCCTGCGCCCGTCGCTGCTGGCAGTCACGGCGCCGCGCTGATCGTGCTGCTCACCGACGGCGAGAACAACGAGCGTCCGGACCCGCTCACGGTTGCGCAGACGGCGGCGAACCTCGGCATCCGGATCGACACCGTCGGCATCGGCAGCGCGGCGGGCTCGGACCTCAACCTCAACGGGTTCCACGTCCACAGCCAGCTCAACGCCGATCTGCTGCAGCAGATCGCGACGCTGACAACGGGCGAGTACTTCGCCGCAGCCGATGCTGCGACCCTCACCTCGATCTACGCACACCTTGACCCAAAGCTGGTGGTGGCGCCGCAGAAGATCGAGCTAACCGCTGCGCTTGCCGGGCTTGCCCTGTTGCTTGTCCTTGGTGGCGCGGCCGCGTCTGTTGCCTGGACCGGGAGGCTGCCGTGATGTCCCTGCTCTGGCCCGGGTTCCTCGCGCTCCTGCTCGCCGTCCCGGTCATCGTCGCGGTCTACGCATGGGCGCTCCGGCGCCGAAGGCCGTCTGGCGTCCGCTACTCGAGCCTGTCGCTGGTCCGCGCAGCGGCCCCCGGGCGGAATCGCATCCGCCGCCATCTCCCGTTCGCGCTGATGGTCACCGCGATCGCCAGCCTCGCCTTCGCCCTCGCACGGCCGGTTGCCGTGGTGGCCGTACCCACGAATGCCACCAGCGTCCTGCTCACGATCGACGTGTCGGGGAGCATGTGCTCCGGCGACATCCCGCCCAGCCGCATCGAGGCGGCTGAGCAGGCGGCAGCCTCGTTTATCGAGCACCAGTCCGCAACCACCCAGATCGGCATCGTCGCGTTCTCGGGCTTCGCGCAGCTGGTCCAGGCGCCAACCGCCGACACACAACTGCTGCTTGACGCGCTGCACAGCCTCGCGACCGGGCGCCGCACGGCCATCGGTAGCGGGCTCCTTGCCGCGATTGACGCCATCGCCGGCGTTGACACGTCGGTTGCCCCCACAACCACGGGCGCAAGCAGCCAGGTGACACCGGTTGCGCCCGGCGCCTATGCCCCAGACATCATCGTCCTGCTCACTGACGGCGCCAGCAACAGCGGCCCAGCGCCGCTCGATGCCGCGCAGCAGGCAGCCGACCGAGGCGTTCGCATCTACGCCATCGGCTACGGCACCGCCAACGGCGGGTCGATGGAGCCGACATGCGCCCAGCAGTTCCTCGGCCGTGAGCCCAACGGCGGCTTTGGCGGCGGCGGTGGCGGAACAGGCGGCTTTGGCGGTGGCGGCGGTGGTGGCGGAGGGTTCCGGCGCGGCATCGATGAGGCGACGCTCAAGCAGATTGCCGCCCTCACCGGCGGCGAGTACTACTCCGCCGAAAGCGCCGGCCAACTCGAGCAGGTGTTCACGAGTCTGCCGATGTCGCTTGTGGTCAAACACGAGACCACGGAGGTCTCGGTGGGCCTCGTGTTGCTGTCAACGGTGCTACTGGCGGGTTCCCTGCTGCTGGGGCGCCTCTGGCGACCCCTGCCCTAGAAACCGCGGCGCGCACTGGGTGCGATACGGTAGGTTCTGTGAGCGGGCCACAACGCTGCCTCTCGCCAAAGGACGACGCCATGACCGACAAGCACGCCGAGGACGAGACCGAGGCGAATTCCCAGACAACCCCAAGCTCCGCCGACCGCCTGCGCGCTCTGACAAACGACCGCAAGCCCAAGCGCCGCCCCGGCGCGTCAAACGATCCCAAGCGCCGCCCCGGCGATCTCGTGGACGCGGTCCGTGAGCGAACGGTTGGCGATCAGGGACGCATCACGCCGCAATAGGGCGACACTCAGGACCGGGCCGGAGCGCTCCGAAGCCGGCCTTGCGGCCGGCTTCGGCCTGCGTGGAGCGTGTCAGTTGGCCGGGTTGGCTGCGGGCAGTCCGCCGTTGAGCGCTTGCCGTGCGATCACCACGATCAGCACAACCGCCAAGAGCGGCATGACCAGCGTCCAGATGAGGAAGAACCCGCTGGCGATTGCCCCGACGACGATGAGCACGAGCGCCTGTCGCTCAGCGCTCCCGCCGCGCATGAGCAGTCCGGCAGCCACGAGGGCCGCGGCCGCCAGCGTCAGGATGGTCCCGACAGGCTCCCAGTTCACGCGGTCGAAGACCGGCACATAGACTGCCATCCCGCCGCAGCCGGCGACGAGGAGCCAGCCGAGGGCAGATGCATAGGCGGGCAGGGCGTGGGCGGTTTCGCCACCGTTGCGGAGCGACATGCGTATCTCCAGTGCCTGCGCGGCTTGGTGCACGGGGCGGTCCAGCGCGCCATGTCCGAGTCTCGACTGCCGGGCTGGGTAGGTGCCCCATGGGTTGGGCCAGCTGCCGCAGCTGGCCACCGCGACCACCATTCCCGCCTGCCGTCCAGAACTCGTTACGGCCGCGCCACCCTCAGTACCGGGCCAGCGCCGCTACCACTCCACGAGCTTCCAGATCTCCGGCTCGAGTTCGTTTGGCCGTCCGCCAACTTCGGTGAACAAGCGCATGGCGCGCACTTGGTGTTCGAGTGCCTCGTCGTGCCGACCCTGGGCCTGCAGCAGATCGGCCAGGTTGTTCTCGATGGCCGCCTGCCGGTGACGGTCGCCCTGGCGCTCGCACAGCGTCAGGGCTGCGAGCGCGTACTTCATCGCGGCACCGGGTTCACCCTGGTCTGCGCGCACCAGGGCAAGCACGTTGAGGATCGCGATCCGAGCGCCAACATCAACTGGGCCAAGTACCCCCGTCGTCTCCGCTGCGTCCAGCGCCGCGATCGAACGTTCTAGGTGGCTGCGGGCGCTGGACAGATCGCCGCGCCCTCTCGCGACAATCCCAAGTAGTCGCTCCGCGTGCGCGATCGCGAGCGGGTCGCCGGTGTCAGCCGCAAGGTCGAGCGCGTCTTGAGCGAACGCGACGGCACGGGGCACATCACCGGCGCGGTGAGCAACCGCGCCACGGTCAGCGAGCACCCGCGATCGCAGGCCGGTGTGTCTATCGGGCGCAATCTGCTCCAGCGCCGAAGCCAGACGCGCCTCCGCCGATGCCCAGTCTCCCCGACGTGCAAACACCAGTCCGATCCGGTGCTCGATCGCCGCCCGTTCGGCGAAGGGGGTGTGGGCGCTTGCTGCCCCAAGGTGGCCAAGTGCGGCGTCGTAGTCGCCAAGCAGGGTGAGGACATCACCGAGTGCCTCGTGGACCACACCCTCCGCTGCATTGCCCAGCTCGAGGGCGGCCTCAAGGTGGTCGCGCGCTTCGGCGTTCGCGAACACGGAGCGCGCGAGGCGACCGGCCCGCACATGGGCGTCCGACGCCGCCCTCGGCTTGCCGGCCGCGGTCTCGTGGAGCGCGATCAGCGACCAGCGGTCCAGCTCCGTGCCATCTCCCCAGGCGGCGTCGGCGATCGCTGCCGCGACGCGGCCGTGGAGCAGGCGACGGCGAGCCAGGCTGAGGCGGCCGAGTGCGATGTCGCGCAGCGTGCCGTGCGTGAAGTCATAGCGGATGTCGCTCGCGGCCCCCGCGTCCAGCTCCCGCACGAGCCCTCGTCGCATGGCCTCGTCGAGTGCGTCGACCGTCTCGCCCTCGGACCTTCCGCTCGCTGCCCGGACTGTCTGCAAGCCGAAGGACCGGCCGATCACCGCGGCCGCCGCCAGCACTTGGGCGGTCAGTTCTCCAACGGAATCGAGGCGTCCGCCAAGGAGCGCTGCGACGCCATCCGGCACAGATCCGGGCTCGCGCAGCCCGGTCGCCAGGGCCTCCACGACGAACAGCGGCAAGCCCTCGGACCGGTCATACAGCCCGTCTGCCCGGTCTTCATCGACGGACTCGAGGGCAGCGGCAGTAACCAGCGCTGCAACGTGCGACCGGCTGAGGCGGCCAAGCTCAATGCGGACAGGTGGCGTTCCGGGGGCGAGTCCTGTCGTGAGACGCCTGCGGTCAGCGGCGTCGAGCTCCTCCGGTCTGGTCGTCAGCAGCAGGACGACGGGCTTGTCCGCAAGCCGATGGGCGAAGTAGGCCAGAAACTCCATGCTTGAGGCGTCGATCCACCCGGCGTCATCAAGCCAGACCAGACCCGGCACTGGTCCCGCAGCCAGCGCGCCAACGACGTCGCACAGGGCGGCCAGCAGACGGCCGTGGCCGTACGGGGCGGAATCTGAGGCGGGTCCGGGTGTGGGCGCGGCCCCAACCCCTGGCAGCGGGAGCAGGCGTGCCGCTGCGGCAAGCAGGTCCGGCGGCACCTGCCGCAACCGGTCCGTAGCCCCAGCCTGGGCAAGGCCCGCACGGATCAGTGACGCGATTGGGCTAAACGCGATGCCGGCTTCGCCCTGGTAGGCGCTGGCCGCGAGAACGCTGCCTCCGCGAGAGCGAACGATGTGGACGAGTGCGCTGGCGAGACGGCTCTTGCCGATCCCGCCCTCGCCCTCAACCAGCAGCAGCCTGCCGACTGGCGATGTGGCTTCCCAGAGCGCAACGAGTTGCGCCAGCTCCCCGTCGCGGCCCACCATCGGGAGGACGCCCACGGCGGCCGGCAGCGCCTCGCGACGCTGATCGTCGGCGGCATTCGCGGAAGCCACGGACGCTGAGGATGCCGCAGCGGGGTCGGTGAGGCGGCCCGCCCGGATGTCGTCGGCCAGCGAGGTTGTCGCGGACAGCGGCGTCACCCCCAGCTCGCGCTCGAGGATGCGGGCGCAATCGCGGTATTGGGCGAGCGCCGCCGCGGGTTCGCCGGAACGGGCGAGCACCTCCATCAGGAGCTGGTGCGCCGGCTCGTGGAGCGGGTCGAGCGCCAGCCAGCGGTACGCGATCGGCGCCGCTGAGGCCCAGGCGCGCGCTGCTGCATCACCGCGGGCCAGCCGCTCGAGCACCGAGGCAAGCTGCCGCCGATACACGGCCGCTTCTGTGACCTGCCAGTCGTCAAAGTCCGCCGAATCGCGCAGGGCGAACCCGGCCATGAACTCGCCCAGATCAAGCTCTGCGGCTCTCCGCAAGGCATCGCCGCAGGAAGGGCACAAGGCGCCGTCCGAGTGCTCGTGGCCGCGGGCCGCAGCCAAGGCGTCCTCAAAGGTCCAGATGTCCACTTTGAAGGCTGATGGATCGAGTTGCACGGCCGAGCGGTCCACGACAAGACCCCGGTTGCCGAGCGCCGTGCGCAGGACCGACAGCGTGCGCCGCAGGGCGCCATGGGCTGATGTCCCGTCGGCGTCTGGCCAGAGGAGCGCGGCAATGGCCTCGCGGCTGGCTGGCCTGCGTGTCACAGCGAGATACGCGAGCAGGGCCGTCGCCTTGCGCGTGTCCACGGCAAGTGGTGCGCCGCCCACGTCAACCGCAACCGGGCCGAGCAGGCGGATCCGGATCAGGGATGGCGCAAGGGGAGCCCCAGGCGAGGACGCGGGTTCGATCATCGCGGCCACGGTACTCCGACGGCGCGTTGCCGTTGCGGTCTCTGGCGGAGCATTTCGTAACGAACCCCGGACGCAGGCGCGTAGGATGCGGCTAGCGCCCGATCACCGTGCGCTCTGCGGCAGCGCCCGCCCGCGCGCCCGCCACAGGCTCTCGCGTTCCCGGTCCCGCGGGCTGCATCCTGGAGTCGCCGAGGCATGACACGCGGTACTGCTGCCATCGCGATCGCGGTCGCCGACACGGTCGGGTATGTGGCGCTCAGCCTCTGGGATCTCGCGGCAAATGAGGGGCGCCTGCTGTCGGATCCGCTCTCGGCTGCCCTCATGCTTGCCGCCATCGTCGCGTTTGCCGCCACCGGGGCGCTGCTTGTCACGCGAGCGCCGGACAACGCCGTGGGCGGATTGCTCGTCGTCACGGCCACGCTGCTGGTTGGGGGCATCTTCGTGCAGGGCTTCGGTCTGGCTGGAACAGCTGCCAGCCCAAACTGGCCGGGTGCCGCAATCGTCGCGGCCTTGACTGACGTGTGGTTCACGTCGCCGTACGTTCTGGCCCTCGTCGGCGTCCCACTCCTGTTCCCCGATGGTCGACTGCCCTCGAGGCGCTTCTGGTGGGTGGTCGGGGCCACGATCGCCGGGACCGTGTGTCAAGCGCTTGCGGGTCTGGCGCCCTTGGCGCTTGGGCCCGCCGATATCCCCGCCGCTGTGGATGCGCTCACCGCGGTCTCGTGGGCCGCGACCCTGGCCGGGATCATTGGGGCTGGAGTGGCCACCTCGGTCCGGTTCCGGAGCGGGAACTCCGTCCAGCGGCAGCAGCTCAAGTTGCTGTTGGCTGTTGCGCTCGTCGCTGTTGTCGCCTTTCCCACGGCGGAGTTACTCGGGTCCAGCAACACGTTGCTGGCGCTCGTCTTCTGGGCGATCGCCTTCGTGGCGTTCCTGTGCCTGCCGCTGTCGATTGCCGTCGCGATCCTCCGCTACCGCCTCTACGACATCGACAGGGTGATCAGCAGGACGATCGCGTATGCGGTTGTGACCGTCACACTGGCGAGCATCTTCGTCGGCGCCGTCCTCGTGTTTCAGGTGATCCTGGCGCCCCTGACCGGCGGCAACACGGAGGCCGTGGCCGCATCCACGCTTGTCGTCGCGGCGCTGTTCCAGCCGCTCCAGCGGCGTGTCCAGGTGGTGGTTGACCGCAGGTTCAACCGCGCCCGCTATGACGCCGAGCGTGCGGTGGCCGCCTTCGCGGCGCAGCTCCGCGACGAGGTTGACCTCGAGAGCGTCCGCGCCGATGTCCTTGCCGTGGTTGCCCAGACGGTGGCGCCCGCAAGTCTTGCGCTCTGGATCCGCCGGGCGGAGCCTGAGGGATGACCGGCTTCCCAGGGTTGGCTGGCTCGCCAGGGGCGGCAGCAACCGTTGCGCCCGCGACGGGGCCCGCCATCGAGATCCAGCCTGCCGACCCGCTGTTCGCGCTCGTTCGGGACGCGAACGGCGTGGTTGAGGTTGGGCGCCTTGACCTGGAGTCGCCCGCGCTCACCGCGCTGCGGGCGGCCGGTGTTCGGGTCATCGTCCCGCTCGTCACGCGCGGTGAGCTGATCGGCGCGCTCTATCTCGGGCCGCGCCTCTCGGACCAGGGCTACGGTGCCGACGATCGGGCGCTGCTGGCAACGCTCGCCGCCCAAGCTGCGCCCGCCATCCGCGTCGCTCAACTGGTCCGCGAGCAGGCGGTGGGCATCCAGGCCCGCGAGCGCTTGGACGAGGAGATGCGGGTCGCGGCGCTGATCCAGCAGCAGTTCTTGCCCCGCGATCTGCCGGCACTGCCGGGTTGGGGGATCGCCGCGCAGTACAGCCCGGCCCGCGCCGTTGGCGGCGACTTCTACGACTTCATCGCCCTGCCGGACGGGCGATTGGGCATCGTCGTCGGCGACGTCACCGACAAGGGCGTTCCGGCGGCGCTGATCATGGCTCGCACCCAGTCCATCCTCCGCGGCGAGGCGCCGCGCTGGATGTCGCCCTCGAAGGTGCTCGAGCGGGTCAACGAGATCCTCTTGCCCGAGATGCCGGCCCGCATGTTCGCGACCTGCCTCTATCTCGTCCTCGACCCGGCCACCGGAGCGGTCGTGTTCGCGAACGCCGGTCACAACCTCCCATTCGTGCGGACGGACACGGGTGTCCACGAGTTGCGCGCGACAGGCATGCCCCTTGGGCTGATGGGCGGGACTGACTACCAGGAGCATTCGGCCG
>CAIXZV010000420.1 GCA_903924005.1 uncultured Chloroflexota bacterium
CCCGCCAGCAGTCCCGCCGGGATCAGGACCGCATAGAAGTTGAGGCCCTACGTCGTATTGAGCCACATCCCGAAGTACGCCCCGAGGGTGATGGTCTCGGAGTAGGCAACGTTGATCAGGCCCGTGAGCTTGTACAGCAGGGCAAAGCCGATGGCGGCGAGGACCAGGGGCGCGTTCTCGGTCAGCCCGATCACGAGGGACTGGAGAATGAAGTCCATCAGGCGTTTCCCTGCGGCCGGTCCAGGATGGACGGCCAATTTGCGCCGACTCCATCCGGCCAGTGTTCAGGACCCACCAGGTCCGCCCGTCTGGTCATTGACTGCCCTCGTGCATTGATACGGGATCTCGCGGCGCGAGGGATCGCCAGTCCATGGCAAAGCCCGCAACCGTTCCACAACCTTTTCGCAACCGGGGCGCTTCTCAGATCATCGATTATCGACGATACTACGGGCTCCGGGGCACTGCAAGGGAGGTTCGGCACGCCGTGCAAGGCGGCCAACGTCGGAGGATCCATGACGGCAGATGCAACCGCCACCGTGCCCGGGGGGTCGCGCGGACTGCTCAGGGTGCTGGCTGCGGCTGGCGCCCTGGGGACGCTTGGCCCGGTAGCGGCCGTGGCCTACGGCCAAGGGGTGGGCCCGGCCACCTTCAGTGCGATCCGAGCGGCGATTGGGGCCACGATCTTTGGTGTGCTCCTGTTGGCCCGCCTCCAGCCCTCTGTGCGCCTCACCCGGCTGGCACCCAGACAGCGGGCCACGCTTGCGGCTGCCGCCCTGATCAACGGGGCAACCAATCTCGTCCTGTTCTTCGCCTTTGGGGCGATGGCCGTTGGGCTTGTGATGGCCGTCTACTACCTCTACCCGGTGTTTGTGGCGCTGCTGTCCGCCGCCCTTGGTCGCGAGCGGCTGACGCCCGTGCGTGTCGCTGCGCTTGCTATTGCCTGTGCGGGCCTCGTGCTCGTGCTCGGCGGTCAGCTGGAACCCGGTGCACACGCCACGCTTGGGGGCATTGCGCTTGCCGCTGCCGCCGCTCTCTGCCAAGCCATCTACCTCACCGTGATCCGCGGCGGGTTCGATGACGTTCCCGGCGTCCAAGCCACCACGGTGGTCCTCCTCGGCGGCCTGACGGTCTCCGGTCTGGCCGCCTTCCTGCTGGAGGGAGCAGGAGGTGTCGGCGCGTGGATCGTGTCGCCCACCGCCTGGATCGCGCTCGCCTGTGCCGGGACGGTTGGAGCGTTGCCGAAGGTGTGGGTGATGGGCGGGGTGCGCGCGATCGGCAGCGCCCGCGCGGCCCTGGCCCTGCTCACGGAGCCGCTCGTGGCCGTCGTGGTGGCTGCGCTCGTTTTGGGCCAGCGCTTGACCGTCAGCGAGCTTGCCGGCGGCGCCGCCATCCTGCTTGCCGTCATGCTCGTGCGACGCACTGGTGGACTGGCGGGGGAGCCATCTGCAGCGTCGCCGTCGCCCGAGTTGGTCCGGGCTGACCCGGGGTAGGGCGTTGCATCAGGATCGTCCAGATCGGCCCTGATTCGCCTTGACTAGCGGGGGATATCGGGCCTACTGTCACAACAATCGATTATCGATCCATCAGGGCGCGGAACGCGTGTCGCGGAGGGGCTCCGCTGCAAACCTCCCATGCGGAGGGGCCTGAG
>CAIXZV010000421.1 GCA_903924005.1 uncultured Chloroflexota bacterium
ACCTCCAGCGTCCGCTCGATCCAGAACGCGGCGCCGAGTGACTCAAGGATCGGACGTGCCTCGGCGATGGCCTCCCGGGCGGCCGTGTGGTCGGGGCCAACAAGCACGACGAGGTTGAGCGAAAACTCGGCGACCAGCAGCATTGCTCCGGCTTCGCGTGTCATCGCCAGAGCGCGCCGATATCCCGCCACGCCCGCCTCGGTCCGGCCCTCAAGGATGTCCAGTTGCGCGTGGGCCGCCAACTGCTCCTCGCGATCCAGCGTGCGCGCGCCCAGGTCGCGATCCGCGCGTTCCACCAGGTCACGGGTCTCTGCAAGCAGCCGTCCCCACGCGGCCGCGCCGAGAGCCACGCCAAGGAACATGCCGGTGGCCCCGGGAATACCGGCGCCCTCTACCGCCTCGGCGTACGCCTCCGCATACCGGCCTGCGTTGAACGCCCGCCGGGCGCGGATCATGTGCACGGCGCCGACACCCTGCTGGTCGGTGACACGCGGGGCGAGGACCTCAAGGCGGGCGAGGATGGCATCGAGTGGCCGGTCGAGCACTGAGCGGAACATGCCGTTGGTCATCCACAGCCGGCTCTCGTCGATGGGACCAAGCCCCGCTGCGGCGGCAACCTCGTCCGCGTCCGGGCCGGGCTCTCCCTCGCCGCCGATCGTCTCCGCATCCCAGCCGATGCCAGCGGGAAACGCCCATTGGCGCCGCCCCTGCACGGACCAGTTCCACAGGTTGCGGTTGCCCATCCGGAGGGCGATCGCCTCGGCCTGACGCGACAACTCAACGCCTGCGCGCGGCGAGTCGGTCAGCGTACCCATGTTGTTGATGGCCCGGATCTCGGCTGCGAGAAAACCACCCGCGCGTGCCGCGTCGATGGCGCCTTGCATGACCGCTCGCGCCTCGCGAATCCGCGCAAGGTTGCCGAGGGCCGACGCCTTGTTATTGAGCGTCTCCGCCAAAATGCGGCCCAGGTCCAGCTTCTCGGCGATCGGCAGCGCCAGATCGGCGATCGCAACGGCGCGCTCGCTTTCGCCAGCCCGCATCAGGGAGCGCGACAGGTTGGACAGGATCTCCGCGCGCACGTCGGGCGGGGCGGTTCCCTCCGGCAACTCAGCCGCGGCCGATTCGAGGATCTCGAGCGCACCGGCCGGATCACCGGCATCAATGCGGATCTCGCCCAGCAGGGACAGGGCCCGACCAAGCGCCGCCATATCGCCGGCCCCGCGGGCGAGCCCGACGGCTTCGCGTGCGAGCGCCGTGGCGTCGTCGTTGTGGACGGAGATGCTTAGCGACCGGCCCGCGCGGAGCAGGAGCTCAATCCGGTCCGCCGGTGCCGGGGCCAGGTCAATGGCCGTCCGCAGATGGGCAACGGCCTGCTCGTGCGCGCCCAGCGATGCTGCCCGCTCCGCCGCGCCGCTCAACGCCAGACGCGCCTGCACGGCGATTGCGTCCGCCTCCGGCCCGGGCTCGGACACCGCATGCGCCGCCACGTAGTGCGAGGCAAGCGCGCCAGCTAGCGCCTCATCCCCCACTGACTCGTGCCAGCGGGCCGCGGCAAGGTGCAGCGCCCGCCGGTCGCGTCGGGCGAGGGTCCCGTACGCCACCTCGCGGATCAGCGCTTGGACAAAGGAGTACTGGCCACGCTCGGGCGAGCGCGGATCGGCCTCAAGTTCAAACAGCTCACGCCGCACCAGCGCGCGCAGCCGCGGCTCAAGCGCCGCCGCATCCAGCCCGGCCACGGCGCCAAGACCGCTCAAGGTGAACGTCTGGCCCAGCACGGCGGCATCGGCCACGAGTGTGCGATCCGCGGGGTCCAGCGCGTCCAGCCGCGATGCGATCAGGCTTCGTAGCGTGTCGGGGATCGCCAGCACGCCCAAGGCTCCCTTTGGCCGGTAGGCGCCATCAACACGCTCAAGCCGCCCGTCCGCGACAAGCGCGCGCACGGTTTCAACGGCATAGAGCGGCATGCCGTCGGCGCGGGCCAGGATCGTCGCCACCGCCTCCTCGGGCAACCCGGGCACAAAGCCCGCCAGCAGCC
>CAIXZV010000422.1 GCA_903924005.1 uncultured Chloroflexota bacterium
ACCAGAATCGGCCCGGCATCGTTGGCGTCCAGCGTGACGGGACCCGGCGCCGTTGGCAGCGTGGCCAGGAGCGGCGCCGCGACGAAACGGTCAACCCATCGGTCAGGCGGCGTGCCATCGGCCGGCAGCGCACCGACAACCCAGGCGACCAGCCCATCACTGACCGACGCCGGGTACCCGGCCCGCGCGAGACGCGCCGCCAGCGGCGCAAGGAGGCGCGAGCGCACCCACACGGTCTTGTCGGCCGCAGCAGAATCGGCAGCGCCGGCCACCACGTCGCAGGCGTCGAGCAGGTCTGGCCCAAGCGCGGCTGCCAGCAGCGGCTCCGGAATGTCGCCGTCAAGCGTTGGGGCGGTGAGGATCACGATGGCGGCGCCTAGCGGGATTGAGCGCCCCATTGCGTCCGTGAAGCGGCCGGCGTGCAGCGCGCCTGCGATCGTGTCCCGGATTGAGGTCGCGCAATGCTCCACCGATCGCAGCACCACCACCTGCCATGGCGATTGGCGCAGCGCGTGGAGTGGCAGCGTCCGATCCGAGCCAACCAGACCCGGCGCCGAGCCCAACAGCGAGGAGATGGACGCGTCCTCGGTGAGACCAGCAAGGTCAATGTCGATGCGCGCCGTCTCCCGGCCAAACAGCGCCTGCGCCAGCACATTGGCAAGCCCGTCTGCGGCGCCCGCAGCGGCACCCCGGAGGAGGATCACGGCGTCTGCCTGCTCGCGGCGGGCATCAAGGCCACGGAGCGACACCCCCAGCCTGGCGATGAGCGACGCTGCAGCGGCATCCCCAAGCAGAGAGCGGCTACGGAACTCGTCGCCAAGCCCCGCCAGTGCGCTCGCCGGATCCAGGGGCATACCCACCAGCGACGCCACGGCTGCACGCGCCCCGGCAACATCCACCTGCGTCTGCCCGTGGGTGAGCGCCCACGTCACCGCCTGCTCCACCAGGTCCACGCCCTTGTCGGGCTGGGCCCGGTTGGGCAAGAAGCGATCGGCCAAGTCCACAAGCTCGTCAAGCGCCGCGTCCGTCACCGTGACGCCGCGGAGCTTCGCCAGCGAACGGCGCACGGCGTCAAGCACCACGCGCACGCCTGCCGCATCCATCGGCTCAATCGGGACCACCGTGAACCGCCGGGCCAGCGCCGAGAGCGGCTCGATGAGCTGCTGATACTCCTCCGTGGTGGTTGCACCGATGACGGCAATGTCGCCACGGGCGAGCGGCGGCTTGAGCCGCTCTGCGAGGTCGTGGACTGCCGGCAGCGCCAGCGTGTGGATCTCGTCAAAGAAGAGGACCACGGACGGGTGGCGCGCCTCGGCGAGGAGGTCCTCAACCACGCGCGGCGAGCGGTCGGCAGCAGCGGAGAGCGCCAACAGCGGGATGTCGAACAGGCGTGTGTCCTTGAGCGCGTCCGGCACGCCACCACCGGCGATCCGGATGGCCAGCCCTTCCACGATGGCTGTCTTGCCGGAACCAGCGGGGCCGATAAGGGCCGGGTTGCGCTTGGTGCGTCGCAGCAGGACCCCGATCAGCGCGTCGATCTCGCGCTCGCGCCCCACGATTGGGCCAAGCTTGCCGGCGCGCGCCAGCCCAACGAGGTCCCGGCCCAGGCGCTCCAGCGTGGGCGTAGACGACGAGCGCGCCGACCAGGCCTGCGTGACCTGCACGGCATCGGCAGCGGACACGCTGGTGCGACCGGCCACGATGGCCGCCGCAATGGCCTCAGACAGGAGGTCCGTCGACTTGTCCGGAAAGCGCCGGCCCAGAATGTGCGCGTCCGCAAAGTCCAGCAGCACGTCCAGCGCCTCATCGCTGACGCGCACGCCATGTGCGGCGGCCAGGCGATCGCGCACAGCCTGCAGAACCGGTCGCGTGGCGGCCTTGTCCAACTCCGCCACGGCGATCTGGGTGAACAGCGTGTCGAGCCCGCTGGTCTCCGCCGCGTCGCGGAACGCGTCCGCCCCGGCCGTGCCGATCATGCGGATGTCGCCCCGCGTGAGCGCCCCGCGGAGCGAGTCAAGCGCGCTCATGCCGCCCTCGGTTCGCCCGGCGGTGGCCAGCTGGTC